>ONAH01000044.1 GCA_900315715.1 uncultured Eubacteriales bacterium | reverse complement strand
GCAGTGAATAGTGGGCAGTGAATAGTGAGCAGTAAATAGTGAGCAGTAAATAGTGAGCAGTGAATAATGAATAATGAATAGTGAGCAGTGAATAGTGAATAGTAAACAGTAAATAATTAATATCGTTGCGTTTTCACTATCCTAACTTTTTTCTCATTCAAACAACTCCGGATGCATACGGCTGTAATGGAATATGTACTGCTGTGCAATTCCTGCGTATTCACCGAAATACTCCGGCGATACATCGGGAAACAGCGTACTCATGGCACGTTTCATCCATACGTCAAGCGGAAAACAATCCAGCCTGTGCAGTCCGTACAACAATGTACAGTCGGCAACCTTTATTCCGACGCCTGTAATTTTCATTAGTTCTTTTCGTGCTTCATTTATCTCCATAGTGCGGATTTTTTCCAAATCTATTTCACCGTCTGCAACCTTTCTTGCACCGTCAATAATATACCTTGCCCGAAATCCTGCCCTTATTGGATGCAAATCCTCAGGTGTAAGCTTCGCAAGCGTTTCCGCACTTGGAAACGAATAACACTCCTCTTGTATCTGTTCGCCGAAACTTCTGCATAACCTCTCTACTATTCCCTTAATTCGCGGAATATTGTTATTCTGAGAAATGATAAACGAACACAAAGCCTCCCATGGTTCTTGATTGAGTATCCTTATACCCGGGGCAAACTGTGCTGCTTCACTGAGTATCGGGTGCATTTGCGACAGTGCATCTCTTATGTTTCCGTAATCAAGGTCAAGGTCAAGATAATGTATCCAGTAATCTTTATCTTTTTCGTCGGCACCGTCGATTATTACTTTGTCGCCGTTTATACCGATACTTACTGCTTTTCTTCCAGCTATTCCCTTAAACGTGCCGTTCTCCTGCTTTGTCCAGCGAAATGCCTGACCGCAGTCAAGCGTCTGTTCGGTATCAAAATCGGTTATATTCTCTATTATCATATTTACTCCTGTTCGGGTTTTGCTATTCTCTCAGATGTAAGAAATTCTATTGAACGCTCTATTGCGTCCTTTGAATTTCCCCAATCCTGTCCCTTTCTGCGGTAATCGTACATCGAACAGAAGTGTGTAATATCGTCCTTCAGCACCTCAAGATATCCGCCTGCAAGTTTTGATGTATCGCTGTAAAATTCTGGCAATACCTTTGACGGGATACCTCTGTTTGCGGCTGCTGTTATCAGGTCTGTATAATGCTCCATACAAATGAACTGCTGTTCGTTGTACAGCCTTTTAAATTCCGGATCTGTGGCATAGCTGCTGAATATTGTCTGGTACATATGAGCCATGCCCCACTCTACCTGTTCGCACACAAAGCAGCTTTTCTGTAATGCACGGATAGCTGCTATTTTTTTCTTGTCGGGCTTGCCTTTTACGTCCTTTGGCATTAGCTCTGTTTTTATCTTATCCAGGTGGCTTTCAAGTATCAGCGCATTTGAAAGCCTTGTGCCGCATTTTAACATCATTCCAAAATGCTTATAGCAAAACCCTTTTTCGTTAGTCTTTATTCTTACATCGGGCTCCATCATCGCCGCTCCTGTAATATATACAGTTGAGCGTTCTTCAAGCATATCTCTCATTCTGCAAAGCGGACAGCCGTCGTGAGGCTCAAACACATCGTTTATAGGGATAGTTGTAATATCTTCTCTCATGCTATTCACCTCTTATATTTTCATCAGGCAGTAGCTTTGACCGCCCATTTTTATTTTGCCGTTTTCAAAATTCGTTTCGCCTATCGAATATACCTTTTCTTTCACTGTGTAGTCAAACGCAGCTTCTACCTCTTTTGCAGACGGATTTACTGCCACTATAAACGAACCTCTGCGGAAAATAAACGGATAAGTGTTCTTCTGTGCAAATATTACCTCAAAATCACCGTTGCCGCAAAGTTCCTCATTCTCTTTTCGTATCTTTATAATAGCTTTAACGGTATTGTAGAGGGAGTTTTCGTCTGCCTGCTGAGCTTCAACAGTCGGAGCGTTCTCTCTGTTATCTACCGGCAGGTAGAGCTTATCGGCGTCTGCACTTGAAAATCCTTTGTTTTTCCCGTTATTCCACTGCATAGGAGTACGTGAACCCGTTCTGCTGAAACCGCCCTCCTTACTTGTAAGTTCGGACATATAACGCATTCCTATCTCATCGCCGTAATAAAGAAACGGCACACCGGGGAGTGTAAAGATAGTACAGTAATTTATTTTTAGTTCACGCTCATCATACCATGCGGTCATTCTTGCGTTGTCGTGGTTGCAGGTAACAAAGCTTATATATCCGTTATCTTTAGTAGCCTTGTAGTTTTCTGTAAGCTCATTTACAAGCGTCATAATATCGCCCTTGCCCTGCTTGCTGAAGTAGCTTTCCTGTTCACCTGTTTCGTAGTTGTAATATCTGAATGCGGTAGAGTATCCGTTTCCTCTGTGGTCAAGGTAGAAATCCGCATGGAAGCCCGCCTTGTTTATTGCTCTTATAGGGTGGCACCATTCCGATACAAGAGCACATTCAGGATATTGTTTATCCATCATCTCACGAACCCCTGCCCATATAGCGGCTGTTGCGATTTTATCGTCATCGTTCTTTACAAGAGAATCCGCCATATCAACACGAAATCCGTCGCAGCCCATATCTAACCAAAAACGCATAACGTCCTTTATCGCCTCAACCGTACGCAGACAATCGGGGTGGTTTACCGGAAGCTGCCAGTTAGGGTGCGTTACCTCATAAAATCCGTAGTTAAGTGCCGGCTGTGACGAGAAATAATTAACCAGATAGTTTCCGTCTCGGTCTGTTATTCCGCACTGAAGTCTGTACTGCGGGGGAGCTTCCCATACGCTGTCTGTCCATATATAGCGGTTGGAGAGTTCGTTTTTTATCGGCTGCTTGCTTTGTGTAAACCACTCATTTGTATCTGAAGTATGACCGGGTACAAGGTCCATCAGCAGCTTCATGTCACGCTTGTGTACTTCTTCAAACAGACGTTTTGCGTCATCGTTGGTGCCGTAGCGTGGGGCAATCTTGTAGTAGTTGCGAACGTCATAACCTGCGTCCATAAACGGCGAATCATACACGGGATTGAGCCATATCGCATTGCAGCCCAAGTCCTTTATATAATCAAGCTTTGAGATAAGTCCCTCTATATCACCGATACCGTCACCGTTTGAATCACAGAACGACTGAGGGTAAACCTGATAAAATACAGAATTGTTTAACCAGTTTGGCATAAGTATTCCTCCGGTAATTTAATATTTTATTTTCACTAAAAAACACTGTGTGTTTAGTCAATTTTAACATTTTTCGTATTATTGTGTCAACACGATTTTGTAAATAAATAGACTAAAAAAATAATGCCTCCGCATTAAATGCAAAGACATTATCATATTGAGGTTATATTTACTCTGCCGTTTGGAATGTTTTTAGCTGTTCAGTAAGCTTTATCGCTTGTTTGTATTTTTTCAGCCACGATAACACTTGTATTATCATATAAATTATGAATATCATACAGCCGATACTGATATAAAACTCTATCTTACTTCCGTTGTATTCGGGCGGCGGTGATACAAGGTTTATTACGACCAATTCTATCAGTATAAGCTCTATCACCTGTCTGATTATGTACTGTAAAGGTGTTGGCTCTTTCTTGAAGTATGTTACACATGTTGGCAGAATACACGCTCCAGCAATAATAATCGGACTAAATAAATGATAATAGTGAAGTTCCTGTTCGGGTGCGTATATTCCTCCTAAAATTCCCGATCCTAAGAGGATTAGAGTTACCAATACAAAAAACACCTGTACTCTTGAAAGAATAAATTCTTTTAATGTCATTTTGCTTTTTCCCCTTTCAACGCTTTTTTCAGATCCGATACGTATTTTCGTGAAATTACAACCTGCTCACCCGTCATTAGCTCAGCAGTAAATCTTGAGTTCAAGGCAGGCTTAATGGAACTTACTTTCATCAGATTAAGCAGCATTGACTTTGAAATCCTCAAAAACCGCTTCTCCTTTAGCATTTCTTCAAGCTCATATAGCTTTTGTTTAGTTTCATACACATTCCCCTGCGTATAAACAAACGATTTGTTGTCAACCGTTTCTATATAGAAAATGTCGGATACCGCAACTTCGTACATCTTTTCGTCTGCAACACAAGACAGCTGCCCTTGTCTTGATTTGACAAAGGCAACTATCTCTTGTACTTCATCGGTTACTATGTGACATTGTATTTCGATTAATTCAGGTTTGCTTTTATCTATTTTTGTTATTTTAGTGAGCATTTTTTAATAATTTGCTTGTATATCAAGCGTTCCTTCACCTTTCAGATAATAGTCGAACCAGTTAAGAACTATACTGTTTACCAGAGTCATAAACTCTGCGTTATCAACCTCTGCTTTACCGTTATCAAGCATTGCCGCAAGGGTAGGGGAGATTAGCGGAAGGTCGGTAAAGTCCATATGTCCTACTTTGCTGAATATTACTGTTCTGCCGTCTTTTGCATTCTTGATAACATCTTCGTTGACATATGCGTAACCATTATCTATCTTATACTGTTCTCTATCATTATAATCCTTTTGTTTTGTAAAATCAAGTATCGGAACAGGATATGGTTCTTCATAATACTGATATTTTCCGTCAGCTAATGATTTTCTCTCACTAAGCATTGTGCCGTCAAGGTCTATTACTGCGTCAATATCGTCACGCTCTCTGCCGACTGCTGTCGATGTTGCACCGCCCAATGAATGTCCCATAAGTCCTATCTTTTCGATATCAGTCATATTAAGTACAAACGTTACATCATCTGCCTGCTCTGTGTGCCAAGCTGTTCCTAATGTACCGCTTTTCTTTGCTTCTTCGATTGTGTCAAGCACAAAGTTTTCGTCGTCTATTCTGAGTTTCATCCATTCCTGTGTGGTTTCATATATTTGCTCCTCAGTGATGCCCTCATTGTTTATATTCATTGCGTCGTTTATAAACTTCTGGTCAACGGTAACTGTTTTACCCTGAGTATCTGTTGTAAAGAAAGCGTGGTGCGGGTGGTCAAGCGCTGCAACTACATAACCGTTGCTTGCGAGTTCTTCATATGTTGAGAAGTTACTCTGATAGTATCCGAATGCGCCATGTGAAAATACTACAAGAGGATATGATCCGCTTTCGGTATCGGGGTAGAAGAAATATATTGGAACTTCTCTGTATGAACCGTCGTTTTCAAAGGTATCTGTACGGCTTTCGTCAACAAGGATTGCACTTGCAGATTTTACACCAAACTCACCTGTTGTCGGAAGTCCGTTGTAATTTGTAAAGATAAATGCTGGAGCAAGTGTTACTGCAATCAGTATTACTGAGAGAACACAGCTTACAACCGCACCTGCTTTGCTCTTTGTACCGACTGCCTTTTTGCGTCCTGCAAGCCACATAATGCCTGCTATCAGCAATCTGACAAACAAGATAATCATACATACTGTAAAACGCCATTTCAGATGTGTTGAGGGAATTTCTACTATGCCGATCAATGCAAGTGTTTCAACAAGTCTTACTATTGCTCTTGTCTTTAGCCATACTGCCTTTTCACGTGCTTTTGTAAATGTCAGCACAACCTGTGCTACTTCAAGAACAATAAAGATAATAAAAAATAATTTACTCATAATCAATCAACCTTTCTTTTGTTTGT
>ONAH01000197.1 GCA_900315715.1 uncultured Eubacteriales bacterium | reverse complement strand
TGTATCAGGTGTATCAGGTGTTTCGTCTGTTCCTATTATTTTATTTACGATAATCTGATATGTGAATACTACTACCTTATCCTCTGCTGTGAATCCTCTTGAGTCCGTATCATACGGATTATTTGAATACTCAATTACAACAATACTCGAATTTCCGTTCGATCCTGTAACAGCGGTATCATCAAGGACCGCATCGTATTCCAGTACAATTACCGAATTTGGTTTTATTACCGGCTTTCCATCTTCATCTTTTATCGATAGAAGATCATTTATGTAGATGTCAAGCTTCTTTGTATCGTTATTCCACTCTACTGTAAACTCTGATGTATAGTCTTTTCCGTCTATTGTTACTTTGTATGAACCATCTACATATGTTAAATTCTCAATTGTATTGTGGAAACCATAAAAGTATTCCTCGAAACTTGTGATTATCTCTGAAACTGTACCTGTATCTTTAAATGACACTACATCGCCTATATCATAGTCTGCTGCGTCCTGCCATCCAAACGGGTATACTGTTCCAAGCGAACCATCGGGACAATCGTCAGTTTCATATACTTTCTTAAATACTGTCGGTACTCCCTTTTTCACCTTAACTTCTATCTCTTTTACTCCTATTGTATCTATCATTACAAGAGAATTTGCACAGTCTGTCGATCTATTAAGGTCTGTAACATCTGCCAATAGCCAATAGCCTTGATTTGCCTGTGTTCTCTCGCCGCCATTAAATACTTTATCCGGCTCTAAATCTGATTTTTGGATTGCACGATACACTTTATCTGCAAATATCCTTGTATCTGTGCTGTCATGTTCGAATCTCTCAAGATATACTAACACACTCTCGTGTTTTACAGCAACATCTACTTTACTTGCTTCTTCTTCTGTAACTGACTGTGTTACAGAATAAAGAATATCTATATACTTTTCGTTTACTGTGTATGCGTATCTTGTTAAGTATTCCTGTGAATTCGTCGAATTTATTAGCATATATCCGTTATATACACCATCTGCACCCTTGTCGTTGATAGTTATCTCACCCTTTGGGAGCAAGTCGTCATCATTAATACCGATAGGGTCTTCATCGGCACTCGACAATATTACTGTACTAAAAAGCAACATTACTACCAATAACAAAGAGAAGAGCTTTTTTAAGTTTTTCATATTCATAATTCCTTTCTATGTAGTATTATTTTCTTTTTCGCAGAGCAGTCGTCTGAGCATTTTTGTCAGACGTACCGCTCCGTGAATTTAGGCTCAATTATCTTATTGCGCCCTTTCTGCGTCTAAGCTTTCTGTACAGCATATAAGTCGGTATAACCGCTGCAAATACTCCTGTGATGTACATGTATAAGTACATATCCGCCTGAGTCGGGCAGCTTATATCCTAGTATTTTATCATTTACAACCGTTATACTTAGTACCTCAAACTCCTTGCCCTGTCGTATATAGAATGTGGTATCTCTGCGGTAGCCCTCAGGTGCATGAATTTCTGTTACTGCGTATTCTGTCATTCTGAGTCTTCCCCATACTATCGTACCGTTTTCCGGAGATTCCTTTATATCCTTAAGGTAATATGTCTTTCCGTCAAGTTCTACCTCTGTTTCTATCGGTTTATCAAACAAGACTGTTCCGTCCGAATACGGTGTGAGCTGTGCTGTCAGATCCTGCACCTGTTCATCTGTAAGTTTGTCATACTCAAAAGGACTATACAAGCCAAATGCTGCACCTGCAAGTGTATGTCCTTCTTCGTCTGTCTTTATGATACCAATTCTCCAAAGCTTGAATTTATTGCGTGCTGTTATGTATTTCTGTTTTGAATTAACGTAAGTAAATGTATGTACATTTCCCGTTGAATCACTAATATCACCGTAAGCGTAATTATTGTCATCAAGAGGAAGCTCCATAACGGTATACTTTTCATTTTGTATCCATTCAAACGGTTCGTCGGTTTTTGTCAATTCTCCGTTTATATAATTATAGCACATTGTATTAAGAGATAAGCTTTCCGATTGTGACTCTCCTTGCTTTACTGTAAGTTCGCAGTAAGTATATGGAATATTAGCTGTTGCAAGAACATTAAATATATCCTCATCGTTTGTAAGTGTTGAAAGTCCACTGATTTCTTCATTCTTATAAATGACAAATCTGCAATTCACATCTTCTTCTGCATTCCATGAACCGCCTGCTTCATCAGTTAGTTTTTTCTCAATAAACGGAATGCTGGGTATTCCGACTCCTACATTCGTCGGCGCAGCTTCCTGAGGAACTACTGTATGATAAGCCGTACAATGATATCCAAACGTATCCCATGCGAACTGTCCCTGTGTAGGTTCTCCAACTACAACCGAATTGAATCCCATATCTATTCTTGATTTGATCTTCATCAGCTGTCCGGAATCATCGAGAATAATATATCGGATCGAACGAGAGGTTTTTCTCGGTTCGTTATACCAGCCATCGTTGTTTCCTTCCCAGTCTGCCTTCGTAAAGTCAACCTTATCGGAATATTGAACGGTATATAAGCTCGAATCAAGCAGCGTACCGTTTGTCTGATCTTGTTCGGTTATCTTTACAAACGGAGAAACCTCATTGGCAAAATCCACCCTGAACTTACTGTTACGCTTGATTTCCTGATTGAATGTTTCATGGTCGTCTTGCTGCGGCAGATTGTTTATCATAATTAACTGAACCAGCGGTCTGTCCTGGCTTGTTACACTCATTGTATAAGTGATTGCCTTTGAAGAATTCGGCAATATTATAAAATTATTATCCTCTGTTGAATATGCTGATTTGTTTGGATTGTTTGTCATTTCAACCTTAAGGTAAGAGCTTGTAGAGTTACCGTAAGAAACAGGAAGCTGCGTACTGTTCTTAACAGCTTTCTGATCCTCCTTAATACTTGTGTAAATGTCTGCTATACCCTTTGAAACGTTTCTCTCATCAAAGTTCTGTGCATTCGGAGTAATATATGCATTATTATAGAATGATTTATTCTCCCATTCATCGCCCTGCGGTACCTTTGTGGAACAATATAGCTTTACATTGCCATGCTCTGGAATACTCCACCACTTATCAATGAATCTGAAGTCTATCTTCATATCCAATGTAATCGGATCTTTAGTAATACGTACCTCATAATCCTGTTCGGACGGTTCTGTAACTTCTTCACCTTCATCATTTACTGTTGGAGAATTATAGCTTACATGGTGCCATTCGTTATCAAGATCTACTTTATAAGTGTTTCCGTTATAAGTAAACTCTACCCAACTGCTGTTTTCGTCCCAATCGGTAATATCCATAAGCCTTACATCTGGTCTCGAATTATAGTAATTACCGGAGTATTGATACGACAAATCTATATTGTCAAGATAACGGAACGGTCCCTGCATAATATTTGTCAAGGTATAATCAGTCAGCGTGTAGTTACCGTCATTATATGCAGTGTTTCTCCATGTTATCTTATCCGTGAACAATGCAAAATCGTTACTGTCTGCTTTTACCATTGCCTTATCGGTATGATAAATACCGTCAACAAAATCAGTAATACCAGGTTCTATACCGCCTCGCCTTACAGCAACCTCGGAATAGAGCCACTGAGTGTTGATATTACCGTCCATAAAGCCGTGGCCTTTTGCCTGTCCGTCGTCAAGCAGATAAGCCTTTCCGTCGTTTTTCTCTGAGGTAAACATATCTTTGCCGTAAACGGTACCATTCGATAATCTCAAGCCTTCATCGTTATAATTAAAATACTTCAATGCAACTTCACTGTTGGCGTAATCTTCCGTTTCCTCTTCTTTGTTGGTGTAGCAGGAGTAGCAGAATACTAGTGCCTGTCCGGGGTTGAGGAAAACTTTATTATCATACCTGGTATCATAACTAAATTCATCATAACCCCATGTGTTCTTTCTTATATGGAAAACTATTTTTTGCCTTCCATCATCAAGCTTTTCCGTATCAGCATAAATATATCCTCTTTTATAGTTGGCTACTTTTCCACTTTCCGACTGAACAACAGCAATATTCGCATAATTATCCCAATTTCTGGTATTCAAATGAGAGTTCTCATTGGTTCTGGAAAAAGCAGTTCCCTTGGATGTTAAACTCCAGTTAATTTTACCCTTAAAGGTAAATCCTTTTGGAAGAACATCGTAAATGTCATCAAGATATAGTCGTACTTTACCACTATTGTAAATGGAAATATAATAAGTAATGTCTCTTCGATAATAGTCGTCATTGACATAGTATTTTCTGCTGTCCGATGCTTGGGTAAAGAACGAACTTGTTTTATTGAATTCATTCCAACCATCTGCACTGTTCCAATCTGGCGTATATGCATGGAAACCTGTTCCTACTACGCCTTTATTCATCATTGCTTCGCCTTGGAGTGCAAGTTCGTGGGTTACCACATGATCTTTTTCATCGTTGGTGTGCGGATTCTGAGTATCCTGATATACATACAGTCTATTTTTTATAGTATAATCTGACGAACCCTTAATAGAATCGGCATAGTCCTCCCAAATTGATTTATCCGGCATTTCAAGAGTAATGTAGATGTATACTGTTTCATCATAAAGCCGTAGTCGGAAATCATCGCCCCACGTCAGCCACTGATACTGCGGCGCATTCGCACCGGAACTTAGCTGATCTCTGCCGTTATAGGTAAGATACCAGTCATCGGGATTCTCAAGAGCATTTATTGTTTGACCGTCCATATTAATACTTGTATATGGTTTTCCGTCTTCACCGATAAACTGAACATCAAGTATATTTACACCCTTTTCCCATTGATGTACATCGGAGCTTTCGGGAAGTGCGTCAAAAAGATTGCGACCATGAACGGTTACTACATATTTTTCGCTTATATCTCCCAGTGCCTTAACCGAAAGACGATATGTTACCTTTTCATTTGCATGAACAATAGAATAATCTGTAAGCGCATCATCTTCAGGTTTCTCTCCTCTGTCAGTGACAATGTATTTTGAACCGGTAATTATCTTTGCAGTACCTGCACCGCTTCCAATATAAAGTCTATGAAACTCGTGATCATTTAGCCATGATTCTCTGAATATCTTGTATTCGCCCTCTCCGGATGTCTGCTCATCGATCTTTGCACACGAAATTTCAGGGATTTTTGAACCCGAAGGCGAAGAAGGAAGTTTACTATTATAGTTTGATGTATATATTATCGGTATGGTTACTGTTCCGTCCCATTCATATGCTGCTATATACCACCAAATATAGTATTCGTATCCCTCATCGGTAACATTAACGATAACTTTGTCAGCAATCCAGTTTTGGTTTCCGATAGCAATATTTCGGTACACGCCAGGTTTATTAAGCTTATAGTACCAGATGGTATTATTTCCTTCTACATATTTGTATTTTTCTAATCCTTTTAATTGCTTGTTTGATCTGTTCCATGTTGTTTCTGCAGGGACAAGAGCAAGCGCGGAACCTTTAATATGATGTACCAAAGGCATAACTTCATATTGTGATCGTCTATTAAAAAATCTTACTCGTGTGGAAAGTGTTGTGTAATTTCCGAGACCGTATGTTACATAATCATCCTCTCCTAAATAAGATCCCCAGCGAACCTCCATGCTATCTGTAGCTGATGAAAGTAGTTTCTCATTATTATCATAAACCGAAGCAGTATTACTTCTCCAACCAATATATGGATGTTCACACTCCATATCTCCGTTTAACAACATGAAAGTAGATTTTACATTAAAACGTACATTCCATTGAAGTGGGTCGCCAAATATCCACTCCGATTCTGGCATAAACCACTCTACTTTATAAACATCTGATCTGTGTACGAAATAACCGATCTCCTCATAAAGATCTGCAAGTCCTTGAGCAGTCTGACACCTATATGTTTCTTTGCCGTCCACTGTCAATACTATATTATTTCCCTCACGGGTAAACACAATAGTATGATCTTTAGTGTAATCGGGGTGATCGTTAAGATCCTTTACAGCGCCTCTTCCATACTTATATGTAAAATACTCTTCATCTGTCATTTCCGGATTCTTTGAAGTAGTAGTATAAGTATTCAGTTGGTGAGTCCATCCGTCAGTACCCATTACGGTATATTGAGATTTTTCTCCCTTAAGCTTTTCCAATACCGCATTGGTTACAGTAACTTTAAGATACTTTCCATATGTATCGGTCATAAACATAGTATATAGATCTAACGTGTTTATACAGAATACATCATTCAAAGTATCTTCAACATGTCTTAACTGCTTATACGGAATCATACCTAAATTCTCAGCTTTAAGGTAAAACTGACGATCATATCCCATATATGTATCCCAGTTAGATCTGGTTTTTGTAAATCTAAGCTGTGCAGGCTTGATCTGATATGAAATATCAACACTTGATGTATTTTTCTGATCGGCAGAATATGTGTAATGAATCGTTTGATCCCATGTTGTGTTTATCGCCAGATTAGCAATCTGACCTGATTCATTAACTGTATCTATAAATGAATCTGTCAGTCGAATTACATCATTATTCACAAATGCTGTGTTATAATGCTGAGCTATCTCCTGTATTTCGCTTTCATTTGCAACATTCCAGTTGAAGCTCAGTGAGTTTGTGTCAGCATTATATGTGGCTCCGGTAATATCGGGCTGGAGTGTTCCGTTTCCGTTTGCATCAAGTGAGTTTATCCCCGATGTCGAAATTGAGAAAATATATGCCCATGTACCATTGTATTCTACATAGAAATTTGAGGTATTACCGTCAAGTACAGCACGCTTCCATTTTCCGTTTGTTATAGCATCTATGTACTCTTGCTTAAATTCTGATCCTTCCGGAATAGAAATAGTAAACTTATAATCTATCGAACGCACATAGTCGCTTCCGATAGTATCAAGAGCGATATCTGTGATTTTTGTAGGAGCAAAATAATAGCCGTTTCTTAGTGTAACATCTCTTCCGTTCCAGCCAAATCCGACAGCTGTATTCGGGAAGTAGTTGTTCGCCGTAATAGAGAATTCTTTCGGCTTTGTCTGCCATGTTACTCTCTGATAATGCTCTGGCAGCGTTTTGGGAACTGTGTATGCCACATCACTCGGAGAATACATCTCGCCCCAGATAAGCAGCGTATCACCTTCGCTCAGAGGTGATGTTACATCGGATATAATGTTTACTTCCAACGTATCTCCAGGTACCATCTCAGGAAAATCTATTCTATAATATCCTGTATCATCAACTTTGGAGACATAAACCTCATAAACGTTTCCGGCAGGTGTTTTGAATGTATTTTTGCCTAAACTAAGGTTCAATCTTCCGTAATTATCTAGGAATCTAAAGAATAATGAGTATTTATATCCCGTACTACCCTGTGGTGATATAACAACGGTTGTTGTCTCAGATTGTCCCGTATACATAGTATAGTTAAAATCGGGATGATCGCTTTCAAGTACGGTGTTGCTTGTCTTAAAGTGTTCCGTTCTGATCATTACATACGGAATTTCGCTCTTATCGTCGTATGTTCCGAGTGTAATATCTTCGTTTACATGAGTAACGTTGGTAGAAATGATCTTCGTGTCTTCAAACAACTTTCTGAAATTGATAACCTCGGAATCAAACATCGATGAAACACCTAACAAGGAAACAATCTCAAGATCTTTGTTTTTACCGTTGATAGTTTCAAGATTTTTTGCATGAGCAAATGAAAGATTTTTCAAATTCTTGATATTTCCCGGTGACTGGAAGGTTATGCTTTTGAGATTCGCTGCCGAAGAAACAGCATTACTCTCAACGCCTATAACCTCATAATCGTTTATGCGAGTCGGAACAACAAGTGTTGTAATATCTACCGGACAATAAGCAAGACTTGCTTTACCATCTTCTATCTTATACAGAACACCGTTCTGATCAGCAATGTATTCTCCCTCATATAATGAAATAATGCGGAAATCATCAATAATCACATTACCGACAAGGTCAAAGTGTGCACCCGGCTCGAAATAAAGTCTTGTTGTTGCATCGTTTATAAATGAAGTTATTAGCGACGCATTTACACTTGTCACGGTTTTATCAACTGTTACGGTATCTATCAAACCGGACATGAGTTTGTTTTTGACTGTCATGCTACTCGAAGCGTCATCAATAATCACATTGAGCTTTGCACCAAATGCACGGTTTGTATTATTAAATGAGCTTGCCGTAATATTAAGATTTGCAGGAACATTGTAGAAATATGTCATCTTGGATCCGAATACATTATTCTCCAATGTTGTGAGATTCGTATCATTTGGGAATGTAAACTTCTTTAAATTCTTACACTCGTTAAACGCACCTTCTTTGAGTGTTATTACTGAAGCAGGAAGTGTGTATTCTCTGAAACCGCAGTTATAGAAAAAATTCTTTGGAATCTCCGTTACATCATAATTAAAAGTAACATCTTCCAGATTAGGGTTGTTAGCGAATGCGGCCTCGCCAAGTGTTTTTGCGTTTGCCGGAATTACTAATTTCTGCAGTAACGATGTATTAAATGCGTTGTGCCTTATCTCTACAACACTTTCAGGAATAGTAATCTCTTTTAGTTTTGAATTGTTAAACGCATACTCATGTATTGCGGTTACACCATCAGGTATTGTCATTTCTGAAACAGATGTTTTCCTGAAGGTAGAAGCTGGAATATAGGTCATACCTGAGGGGAAATTTGCCTTAACAAGATTATCACATTCATCAAATACCTGAGTACCCATAGTGGTTATTGTGTCAGGAAGTTCTACTTCTGTAAGTTTATCACAGTTATAGAATACCGCATAATCTAACAAAACAAGCCCATCGGATATTTTTACTTCTGTAAGAGATGTTGATTGAAATGCTTGACGATATATTTTTTGTAATGTACTTGGAAAATTAACCTTAGATAAATTAAAACTCTCATAGAATACATAATTATGAATATTCTCAATGCCTTCGTTTAATTTTACTTCTTTTAATGCATTACAATGTCGAAATGCACTTTCACCTATTGTAGTAACATTTGATGGTATCTCAATATACTCCAAAGAGTCACAATCCCAAAATGAACCCCAGTTAATTACTGAAATTCCTGTAGGAATATTAACTTCTTTTAATCGTGTACATTCTCTAAATACTTCTGAACCCATTGTCTTTAGAGTATTTGGCAAATGTACTTTTTTGAGTGCGTAATCACGAGAGAATACCAATTCACCTAGTGTTTCAACACCTTCGGGTATATTAATATCACGAAGCTGCTCACAGTTAGCAAAAGCACCTTTTGCAATCGTTTTTACATTATCGGATATTATTACAGTTTGCAAGTTGTTGCAATATCTAAATGCTTCCTGCCCTATTGTTTCAACACCTTCGGGTATATAAATATCTCTAAAACGTGTACAATTCCAAAAAGCTGCATATCCTATAGTCTTTACTGAATCTGGAATATTTACTTCCCACAATTCACTACAGTCAGCAAATGCTATTTCACCGATTCTTGTTACGGTATTTGGAATTTCAATTTCAGATATTTTTGTATATCTGAATGCTCCGTTTCCTATATCTGTTATCCCGTCATGTAGTGTTATCTCAGATATTAATGTATTTCTATATATAGCCGCAGGAACATATGTAAGTCCTGTAGGTATATTACCCTTTTTGATGTTATTACAATCATCAAATACTTCGCT
>ONAH01000051.1 GCA_900315715.1 uncultured Eubacteriales bacterium | reverse complement strand
TAACTGTGTTTCCTGTGAACTCAGCAGACGCAAGCTTTGCATTGCTTACCTGTAAGCTTCTTACATTATCCTGCATTGTTATCACTGCACCTTTGTTTCCCGTAAGCTGGTAAGACACCACGGTGCTTTCTGCTGACGATGATATTGGTATCATCGCCACAATCAGCATTATACTCAACAGAATACTGGCTGCTTTTGCCAAATTAGTTTTCATTGATGTAAGACCTCCGTTTCGTTTTTTGACAAACAAGCTTTGTCATTAACTTTTATAACTGATTTTGCGGATCTGTATAAGGTAAAATTGCTATCTCAAGATTTCCGTTCTTCATTCTCAGTTCGTCTATAAACTGCTTTTCCTCATTCGGGTTTTTCATACGAATCTTAAACGACAAGCGAAACATTGAACCCATACCTGTTGTTTTTACGCCAACACTCTCATAGCTTGAGAGAAAGTGCGTGAATGTATCGTCAAATACGTCTGTGTATTCAAGCGACTCAGGTATTGTTACTCTGAGCAGCTTATCCATTGACATACTCTTATGATCAAAAACAGGTAACAACGACATTACAAAATATATTGCTGCCATTCCGATTAGTATTACTATTCCGTATCCTATGTAACCCATACCAAAGGCTATTCCTGAACCCATCGCTATGAGTATCGTTACCAGCTCATCGGAACTGCCTTGTGCACTCCTGAACCTTATCAGACTAAACGCTCCTCCTATCGCAACACCTGCTCCTATGTTGCCGTTTACGAACGTTATTACCGCCGCTATCATAAACGGTAATACCGCCGCTACCGTGAAAAATCTCTTAGCCGATCTCACCCTGAAAGACATCAGCCAAGCATATAAAAATCCCGACAACAAAGCTGTACCTGCCATTATAAAAAATTGCGGTGCTGTCACTGTTGCAGTATAAATCGAATCAAACATAATTACACTCTCTCCTAACCTCAATTATTTCTTATTTTTTCCATTTGCATTTTATAAGCCGCTCCGTACTTCGAAAAGCTTCCCTTATACATCTTTCCTTCTGCAAGTATAGATGAAAGCCATAACGGCATTGCCTGCTGTACCTTTACTTCCAGTATCGTGCTTCCCTCTGGCAAAAGAGATATTCCCTCCATAGAGTGCGTAAGATTTAACTGTTCTGCCCTATATCTTGGATTGTGGTCAATCGTCAATCTTAAATCTCCATTAGGTTGGAAATATGCCACTCTGTCATATATTATCAAACATGCAGGGGCAAGATTTTTATAGTAATCTCTAAAATATGTTATCTCACTGTTTATCTGTCCGCCTGCACATATATCGCCCTCTCCCTCAAAAAACTTGTTTACAAGAGGTATTGTAGATTGTACTCTGCGTTTATACACTATTCCGTAAGCCTTTCGCTTAAGCTCCAAAAACACAGGAGATGTGTCTGTTGCTATCCCATAAGAACGTAATCGTATTTTCTCTTTAAACTTTGGTTTCTCAATGGAAGTGCGTATCAAACGGTAATTGGGTGTATCGTAATACAGTGAGGCAATTGATGTCAGACCAAATTTATCAACCTGCATGTACCCCTTTACTGCTTCTTTAAAATACTCTGTCTGTTCTGCTGTAAGAATGTATTTCATTTCGTAGCGTTTCATTACTACGATCGGCTTTTGTACCTCTGCCATGTTTTCACCCCCATTTACAATGCTATTGTCAGCATGAATACTCCGTCGCTTACCTTTGCACTTAATCTGCCTCCCATACTCTTTACTGTATCTTTTACATAGGATAGTCCCAATCCTGCTGTATCATAATTGTCGGCATTCTCAAGCGTTATAAATCTGTCGAATACCTGATCAACTGTTCCCTCCGGAAGCTGAGTATCATTATACTGGTTTAGTGTTATTCGCTCTGAGTCACGGGTTAGCGTAAACCTTGCCTCTGTCTTTCCAAATAGAAGTGAGTTGTCTGACAGCTCCCTTATTACTCTGCGTACCCTCTCTTCGTCACCGTTTACCTTGATATTCTCCTCTATATCCATGCTTAGCTTTATATTTCTCTCTTTGAACTTTTCACGACTTCCGTCAAGTACTGCCGTCATTATCTCTGAAAAGTCTATCTCTGTAATGTTATCGCTGTCGTCATTTATTACCGACAAAGCTCTGAGATCCTTTACTAAAGATGTCATTCTGCGAACTTGCCTGTTTATCGAACGGGTATAATCTGTACATCCGCTCTCTTTTTCTATTATTTCTGTATTTGCGTTTATTACTGTCAGCGGCAGTTTGAACTCTTTCTCTACATTTGATATAAACTGCCTCTGCTTACGGTCGGCGTCTTCTAACGGTCTTACAAGCTTTTTGCTGATACTCTCCAGTACAATAAAACTTGCAAGCAGTCCCAGTAATTCTCCGCATACCGATATTATTAGTATTCTGTATGACGGTAACAACTCTCTGCCCTGATCTATTACCGTTACATAAGTTTTATCCTTAAAACTATATACTCTATATCGGTAAGTACCTTTTGTCCAACCAGTTGTTTCTCGTATTAGGCTTTCTGCCCATAATGCAGCTTCTTCTTCATCTACTGCTGTTATATTGTGAACTACTGTTTTTGCCTTTCCCTCATCATCAAACACATAAGTAAAGTATCTTACCGATTTATTTGTTTCGGGTGAGTCAGGTCCCATAGGTCCCATTCCTTTTGGCAACTGCCCTTTTTTTGCGGCATCGGCATTCTTCTCAAGTTCATTTCCTTTTTGAGGAATGTCTTCTGTCTGCATACGGTACTGTGTTTTGTTTTTATTATCACCTGTACCGGTTCCACCGCCCTCAAAGGCTCCGTGTCTGTCTGCTATTACCTGCGTTATCATATCCGCATCGTCTGCTGCCATTGTGAAATTCACTCCGTTTATGATAGCAAGTATTACCGTAAGCAACACGAATATTGATGTCATTGCATATAATACTATCTTCTTTCTGACTTTATCCATTATCGCACACCAGCCTATAACCTTTGTTTATTATATATTTTATCCTTGTCGTCTTGTGAAGTCGCTCAAGTTTTTTATTTATTGCACTTATGTACACACTCTCATGTCTTACTGAAAACGGTTTATCTTCCGTAATAGCTTTAAGAATATCTATCTCCTCACTTGTCACTCGAATACCGTCCATTGAGAACAATTTTATATTCACTCCTGCGTCTCCTGCTGTAAACGACTTCTCCGATCGCTTTTTTTCACTGATTAATCGAATTGCACGTCTTAACTCATCAGGCAAAAATGGAAGCGGCAAGTACGAACATGCTATTTCAGACGAACACAATGTTTCTGATGTTACTCTTTTTTCTGTGATTACTACGGTCGGTATTTCTTCTTCATACAATAATCTCAGCAGTTCTTTCAACTCCACTCTTGGCAAGCTTTCACTTATCACTGCAATATCAAACTTCTCTGCCGCCGTTTTCATTACTACCTGCGTCCCGTCAAACGCCAACTTTACTTCAATTCCCTCTAGTTCAAATATTTTACTGTACGATTTTAGCAAATCTCTGTCTGACACTGCAAACAGTAGTTTCATGTTTCATCACCCTCTTTTTTTATCTTGATATAAATTGTACTCTTAGAAGATTTAAAAATTCTTGAATACTGCTTAATCTTACCTTAATTTAACCATAAATTTAGTTTAAATTTTAAATTTTTCACGTATCTTTAAAATAGCAAAAAGACGCAGAGTATTCCATCCCCTGCGTCCATCTTGCTTCATTAATATATTACTATGATTCCGTCCTTTGGTACAGTTCCGCTCAGCTTGCCACTCTTTGCCTCAAACTCTGCTCCTGTTACCTTATCTTTATATACGCCGTCTGCCAGAACTGTTTCTGCTCCGTCTATCTTGAATTCTCCTGATCCCCTATTTATTATTACAGCACCCTTGTCGCCTCTCTCTATCATAAGAACCTTTTTATCGTCATCAAGATTTGAGAGTTTTTCATTGAGTCCTGCCATTTCATTTCTAAAGTGGTTTAGTGCGGATACATTCTTACTCTTATAGCCGTCCGAACCTACCTTGCCTATCACATTCTTGCCCCACTGATCATCTATTGTACTGCCGTCCGGTCTGCTGAAGAACAACGGTGCACCGCCGCTTCTTGCTGCTATTATCGCCCAACCAAACTCTACATCTGATTCCTCAAGTTTCTCCCAAGAACCATCGTTACAGTAGTTATCATGTGACTCTACCCATGTTACAAATCTGTCTTCATCTACGCCTTTTGCGGAATATGATTCTATTACTGATACACTCATATTTCCGTTTGCGGCAGTTCTGATGGTCTCTCCATATGCAGACGCTGTTACATTCATTATCTTTGCATAATCTGCAATTCGGTCACAATCGCCCTGCAGTATCTCTCCGTACTGGAACTCTGCTCCGTTGTCAAGTATTACTGTCCAGAAATCGGAAGCATACTCTTTTTCATCGTCAGGCAATTCTATATGTTTTGCTGCGTCAAATCTGAATCCTGACGCACCTGATGCAATTACATCTTTCAAATATTTTAATTCATACTGCTGCACCTTTGGATCCTGAGTATTCAAATCCTTTAGTCCCAATAGATCGTTTTGTGTTACCTGTTTGCGGCTGGAATAACTGCCTATCTCTCCTCTATCATGGAAAGGATTATCACAAATATCAAGTACGTTCTGTGTTACTGCACTCAAATCACTTGATACATGATTAAGCGGTACGTCAACTATGATTTTTAGATCACGCTTTTTTGCTTCTTTGCACAGAGTTTCAAATTTTTCTTTTGATCCAAGCTGATAATTTCCTATTACATAGTCTGTCGGCTGATAATGATAGTACCATTTTCCGCCTTTTTCACTGAATAGTGTCTTTCCTCCGCTCTCTCCAACTTTACACTGATTTATCGGTGATGTTTGGATTGATGTATATCCTGCCTCTTTTATATCGTCTAAGTGTTCTGTAATTGTTGCAAAATCCCAGCACCATGCATGAAGTATAGCTCCGTAATTCATCGCAATCGTTCCGTCTGCGTTTTTCTGATATGAACCGTCAAATTCCTTCTTTTCTTCAGGTGTCGATGGTGTATCCTTGTTTGTTGTTGTTTCATCTTTTGATGATACTGATGATGTACTTGACTTTGAACTCTCACTTGCTTCTTTTGAGGATACTGCCTCTGATGAATTCACTCCTTGTACTTCCGTAACAGAAGCAATTCCCGGTAGGTTGCCTCCACAACCTGTTAATAAAGCAGTTGTCGCTGTTATCAATGCTAAAAATATGCTTACTGATTTTTTGTTCATTTTTTCCACTCCTATTCAGTAAAGTTTTTTATTATAGGTTCAGACATCATCAAACAGGACAATGTCATCACCAAAAAATTCTCTTTTATAGCTCTCATCGTCATAGTCATCACTATGCTTTTCTAAAGGCAGCTTACAATATACTTCTCCTACTTTGTCACGCATCCATAATGAAGGTATTATTCTCATTGAGTAACCGCAGCCGTCCTCTACTGCCCAATCAAATGGTTTCGCCTGCGGTAATCCATACACCGAAAGCAGTGTCATTATCACTCCGCCATGTGTTACTATTACAGCATTTGTGTTTCCCGTTGACAATAATCCGTCAACTATATTCTGAAAAATATTACATACCCGCCGCGTGAAATCCGCTCCGCTTTCACCTTTTGGCGGCTTAACTGAAGTATCCCCTGCAAGCCACTTCTTGAAATCCTCATTCCCGGACAGACTGTCTGCGGTTCTTCCTTCCCATTCGCCAAAGCTGCATTCACGCAGTTCATTTATTACTATCGGATTTAGTGCTGGGTATAGTATCTCACAAGTCTGAATACATCTTTTCAGCGGACTCGTAAATATTACAGGTGTTCCCGGATAATCAAATGCTTCGTCAAGCTCTCTGAGTTCTTTTTTTCCTTCTTCGCTTAATGGTACATCTTTTGTTCCTACATATTCTCCTCTGCGGGTTTCTTCACATGCTCCGTGTCTGATAAAATGTATCTGATATGATTTCATAATTATTTCTCTTTTCTCTTTACATTCCGTAATATTTGATTTATACTATTTGTATAACTATTGTAGAAGGGAGTTTTATTATTGAATAAGGATTTTCCTCGAATCATTACACTTCTTCGTGAAGAAAAAGGGCTTAGCCAAAAACAAGCCGCTTCCGATCTGGGAATATCACAACCGCTTTTATCTCACTATGAAAAAGGCATAAGAGAATGTAGTCTTGATTTTGTTGTAAAAGTTGCTGACTACTACAAT
The DNA here is from genome assembly GCA_900315715.1 of uncultured Eubacteriales bacterium. Lineage (GTDB taxonomy): Bacteria > Bacillota > Clostridia > Oscillospirales > Acutalibacteraceae > RUG592. The sequence goes on along the minus strand of ONAH01000051.1, from coordinate 2,765 downwards.
GTGTCATGCGACTATCTTTTAGGCAGAAGCGTTCTACGCACTGAAAGCAATAATCAGATGATCTCTCTTGATGATGATATTTCTATGTACGACACTTATACCAGAAGCAATAAAATAAGTCACATCGTCAGTTTTAACAAAAAAACAATCTTTAATTCTCTTGGTATTCTTTTTGATCAAGTTGATCTTCTTGATAATGTAGGTTTGTTGCATGAATGTTCTTCATATCTTTTCGGGGCTATTTACAATCTTTTCCGAATCATTTATTCTTCTAATCCAAAAAATCCTAAAGGTATTTTTTCTATTCCCGAACACATTTATAGAGGAAGGCTTCATGCTATGCAGTCAATATCTGAAAACAATGCAGAAAGTATTGCAAACGGTCTTCCCATTACCGAATACAGAAGTCTTGAACGATCAAAACAAACCGATCTCTCTCCTGAAATTATCAACGAACAGTACACTACCATGTCAGAAAGTCTTTTTACACTAATTCAAAGCACAGAAAAACGTATCATGAAATAATATCCCTAAAAAATCCAACAGAGTTCTAACCAAGCTTACTTTTGTATTTTATAGAAAGCTTTGATTAGAACTCCTTTTTTCTCTTATTCTGCTACTGATTCTTCTTGGCTGTCTGTTTCGGTATCTGTATCACTGTTTTTGGAAGATCTTCTGTCGGAATCTGTTGACTTTGGTTCTGCACCCTTGCTGACTTTTATTACCAGAGTTGAACCATACTCAAGTTTATCTCCCGGAGAATGAGCATCATATCCTATTACAAGACCTTTTTTTACTGTTTCGCTGTACTCAAATATCTGAGTTGTAACAAAACTTTCATCTCCTAATAGCTGTGCTACCTGATCCACAGTCTTTCCCTCAATTTTCGGAAGTTCACGCTGCTTTGCACCTTTACTAACCGTAATATAAAGTGAATATCCCTGTACTTCCTCTGAATATGCTTCGGGGAACTGTGACGCAATATATCCCTCCGGAACATCATCACTGAATTCTTCTTCTACTGCCTTCAAAAGCTGATAATCTACACTCTTTCCTGCTTCTTCTACTGCTATCTCGTATTTTACACCTACAAGGTTTGGTACTGTTACAAGTTCTCCCGTTATCTCTACGTCACTGTCCGAACTAACATTTTCAGGCTCGAAAAGCTTTGCAAAAGGATTTTCCTGCAACCATAGTGTTCCTATTATTACAAATATTACTAATGATACTATGCAAGATATTACTCCGTAAATACGTGTACCGCTACTCTTTTGCTTCTTCTTCTTTGTTGGTGTATCGTCTTCGTCATCGTCTAAGTCAGGGTTAGACATTTCCTCTTTTATTGTCTTTGCAGTTGGTGCTGCGGATAACTCTGCTTTGAGATCCTCAAAAGAATTAAGTCTTTTTTCCTGCTCATACTGTAATCCGCTTGCTAACGCTTGTCTGACATATGCCGGCAAGTGTTTGTTTATTGATGTACTGATCAGAAGTCTGTTATCCTTGCGGCGCTTCTCTACGTCTTCGGGCACACTTCCTGTAAGTGCATAAAACAACGTTGCTGTAAATCCATAAATCTCTGTACTCTCATCCAATACGGAATATTCGTCGTACTGCTCCGGTGCAGAACAGCCTGATATAAGCATCGGCCTTAAATCAGTTCCTGTCTTTCTCATGTCTGCAATAGAAAAATTCTGTAATTTTAACTTTCCGTCAGAATTTATCTTGAGATTTCCGGGACCAACTCCATAATGCGATATTCCGTTTTTATGCATCGTTTGAAGAGTTGTCAAAAGCGGCATGAAAAGCGGCTTTGCTGTTTCCCAACTAATGTGACCGCCATTTTTCTTTATATAATCTGCAAATGATACTACTGATTCTCTCTCTTCTACTATATATGCTGTATTGTTTTCAACAAAAATATCAAGCACCTTTATTACTGCCGAACACTCCTTCAGTCTTGCAAGTGTTCTATTGTAATCCAGATACTTGCTTAAAAGCCTCTTGTATGAAGCGACTTTCTCTGAATTCAGTATTATCTTATTGCTATCCTTTTTTCTTGCACACAAACCATTCGGAAGAAATTCTCTGATGTTTACTGTCGTATCCATACTTTGGTCATATGCTATATACCTTGTACTTTCGTTGTTGCTCATCAATTTCTTTCCAACAGTATATCTGCCCTTCTGAAGTTCCGCACCAAGCGGCAAAAAAGGCATACTCTGCTTTGAAAATGTTTCAAATCCACATCGGGGACATTTCTCTATTCCTTCCTCAATCGGTCTGAAGCATCCGTAACAAATCTTTGTCATCTTATCACTCCGTAAAACTTTATACTAATTATTTATTTCCATTTTTACAAAATAACTCTATTCTAAAGAATTATATCACATACTGCATATCAATTACAACCTTTATCAATGTTATTAATGATTACAGTTTTGTAAGTAACATTATTATTCCTCTACCAACTCTGTTAAATGCGCAAGTAGTTTCTTCTCCTCAAACAACTCCTCATATATCATTAAGTCCTCATACTTATACACATCAAATATCACCTTTATATCTCTTTTGTGATTTTTCTTGTATTCGGTAACTGCCTTTAAAGCTATTTTTGCCGCCTCATACTGCGGAAAACCAAACACTCCTGTTGATATACAGCAAAAAGCTATACTTTTACAGTTATTTTTGTCCGCTAATTCAAGACAGCTTTTATAGCATGACGCAAGCGTTTTTCTGTGTTCTTCTCGTACAAAACTGTTTATTAC
>ONAH01000055.1 GCA_900315715.1 uncultured Eubacteriales bacterium | reverse complement strand
ATAAACTTAAATGTTTTATTGTATGACCGCAGCCGTCAAATGTACCACAAAAATACGGTATTCCCGAAAAAGACGATTTACTGAGATCGATGTCATTGTCAAGCTCAACGTAAAGCCCCTGCGAAAAACTGTCGTATGAACATTGCTGTGCCAGCTTTTCAAGCTGTGTGGTATTAGTAATTACTATTTTATTTTTTTCATTCGACTTTGCATAACAAATCAAACCGGGCTGAATTACAATCAGCAGTAATGCTAATATGAATGATACTAATTTTTTTATTCTCATTTTCTTTCGCCTCCGAGATGTATGGTAAATCGTGTTTTTTCGATAGGAATATCGAGAAGTACTATAAGCTGCGGCAAAACTGTAAGCACCAAAATAACAGAGATAAGTGCTCCTCTGCCAACTGCAAGACCTATATGACCTATATATACATCGCTGACTCGGAAAGAGATCAGAAAGCCTGCCATTGTAAGTATCGATCCGGATGTAAGTATTGTGGGAAAGCTCTCATTTACTGCCGCTGTCATAGACTCACGCTTACCTAGACGCATTCTGTTTTCCTGATAATGGTTCATTATTACTATTGCATAATCTATTGTAGCTCCCATTTGAATTGCAGATACTATCATACTTGTAACGAACGATCCTGTTATATTTAACAGGTATGAAAATGAAAAGTTCATCCAGATACTTCCCTGTATTACAAATACAAGCAGTACCGATCCTGCAACTGTTCTGAATGTCATCAGCAAAATTACAAGTACAAATACTATTGTAAGTACGTTTATTCTAAGGTTATCGCTGTTAAATGTTTCATTAAGATCACGTGCGCTTGTTATTTCACCGATAACAAGCACTTTTTTATCTTCAGATACCTGAGGATAGTATTTTAAAGCAGCTGTGCGTATCTTTTCGACAAGCTCTATACTTTCTTTTCCCTCAACGGGAACTGTTGCGGTAATAATGATTCTCGTGTAGTTTTCGCCCTGAAGCTGTTTAATTCCCTTCATAAGCGAAGATCTCAGTTCTGTAACTCGTTCAAGCTGATCGTTATTGAGCGATACAATCCCCTCGTCTATCTTGTCAAACAAATATAGAAACATATCTATAAGCGGAACCTCGTAATCCTCTGGATTCTTAAAAATTCCTTGGTACTGCTTATGCTCCACTCCGTAAACCTGATACAGCAAGACTGCTTTTTCTATATCTATGTCAAGTAACTCTGAGAACATTCTTGGAGTATATTTATCCGTAAGCATTCTGCCGTTTTCTATTTCTATGTTTGAAAGCCCCGTTATGCTTTTTACATTGTCAAGCGGAAGTATCTCTTTTATTACTGCTTTTTCGTTTTCGTATTCTCCGGACGGTACTATCAATGCTATCTGAGTAGATTCATCAAATGTATCTATTATCTTGTGCATAGCTGCACGGCTTTCGGAGTATACAAGCTCGTCAATCGTACTGTCAGCAAATGCGTAGTTCGTTTTTGATGACCAAAAGATTGAAAAGGGTATCAGTATCAAAAATACCCATACAAAACAATATTTTGCTTTTGTTAAAAACTTTCCCCAGCGTGAAATATCAGGTACATGGGAACGGTGAGCCGTTTTTCTAAGCATTTTTGGGAAAAATAGTATAAGTTCCGGCATTAGCAGAAGCACCGACAAAATACTGAAAACAATTCCTTTGGTAAGTACTACACCCAAGTCATAACCAAGACGAAACTGCATAAGTGTAAGTGCAAGAAGACCTGATATCGTTGTAAGCGACGACGATGATATTTCAATTATTCCCTTTGCAAGGGCTTCTATGAGAGCTTCTTTTTCAGTTTCACACTGTATAACCTCATCTTGATATCGGTGTATCAGTATAATAGTGTAGTCGATTGCAAGTGCAAGCTGAAGTATAACCGCAATCGAATTTGTTATAGATGATATTTCTCCAAGCAGATAATTTGTTCCCATATTCAGTACCGCTGCAAAAGCAAAAACAATAAAGAATATAACAACCTCAAAATAACTTCGTGAGGTGAATAGCAATACTGCCAGTATTACATTAAGCGTTAGTAGCAAAACACCGCCCATTTCACCTGCAATCTCTTTAGATCTGTTAAAGCCTATGTCGGTGGAAATATAAGTGTCATACGGCTTTAGTGCTTCTTTTATTTCGTTCATCTCGTCTATAATCTTTTCGTCGCTACTAATACCGTCAAAGGAAATTGAGAGCAGCGCAGACGAATTTACAAAATGTGTGCGTGTTTCGTCAAGTGTTACATCAGAAACGTGTTCACGCTGTTTAATATCATTAGCAATCTTTTCAGCACGGTCATAGGTTATGTTTGAGATCATAACATTTGCAGACGCATATGTAATAAATTCATCCTCCATTATCGTTAGACCTTGTCGTGTTTCTGTTTCATCGGGCAAAAACGCAGTTATATCTTCATTGACCTTTACCTTTGATATCGACATTGCACAAAAAACGGCTGCCACAAGAAACAACCCCATTATTAGAAAACGATACCTGACGATCGCAGAAGCCAAAGTATGCATAAAATCTTGTTTTGGCTTTATTTCATTTTTCGCCATTAATAACACCTCTACTAAATAGATACTTGACAGTTGTTGAATTTTAGATTATAATTCATTATATTAATTTACATGTTCTAAGTCAATAATCAATTACTCGATAATTGTTTATTATTAAACACATTCAGTAATAAATGTTGAAACGGAAGTGATCTTTTGAATAAAAGCGGAGATGAAAACAGAAGTGTAAGAAACACAAAAAAAAGAATACAGGACGGTTTGCTTACACTGCTGCAAAAAAAACAAATTAACCAGATAACAGTCAAAGAACTAACGGAACTTGTTGATGTAAACAGGGGTACATTTTATTTTCACTATACTGATGTATATGATCTGCTGTATAAAACTGAGGAGCGTTTTTTTAATGACTTCAACACAGTACTCAACGGTACTGTCTTAAAAAGTAGCGACGATATGTACCCTTATCTTGTTGAAATATTCAGTTTTCTTGAAAAAAATGCTAATATGTGCCGTATCTTTTTCAGTGAAAACTGTGACATGAAATTCTTTAATGACATAAAGGCTCTTGTAAATGAACGTTGCTTTGCGTTTCGACGAACTTCCACGGATAAATCCGATAATAAGCGAACCGCTCTTTACAATGCTTTTGTGGTGAATGGATGTGTTGGCCTTATGCAACGTTGGCTTGAAGACGACTTTGCGGAAACACCTGAAGAAATATCTCAAATAGTGCTTGATATTATCACTTCTGGAGTAGATGTAATTAATACTTCAAAGTCAAGCTTAGTATAATATATGCATCATATTACTAAATAATAGAGCTACAAAACATATTATGGAAGCACCAAGCACAAAGTAAACTTCTACTTAATATAATAATCCATCGTGTAACGACAACAGATTTATTATATCGATCATCATATTGTATCGAAATAACAAAAGCGACCAAGAATCCTCTTAGTCGCTTTGTTTGTCTTTATCTAACTAATTAATTTTTCGGACAGAGCTTTTTTTGTTTATACAAGCTCTCCTATCGGATATTTCACTTTTATATTGATAGTGAATCTCAGAATAATTATTGCGTCTTTATTTGT
>ONAH01000057.1 GCA_900315715.1 uncultured Eubacteriales bacterium | reverse complement strand
GGAAGTTTTTCACCGTTCATTCTGCGATCGATAGCGGTTTCCATGTCGGTGTTATCGTCCTCAAATGGGAACAGCAGATCATTCATGAACTGATACAAACATATACCGAACGAATAGATATCCGCTTGACTGGTATAATTCACATCAACGTTAGCCTTCGCCATAAATATTTCAGGAGCAAGATAACCGTGAGTACCGGCGAAAGTTCTGGTAGCATCGGTCTTTTTAGAAATATTAAAATCACCCAGTTTATACAGACCGAAATCGTCAACAAAGAAATTATCGAGTTTAATATCGCGGTGAATAACACCGATATCGTGAGCAGTTTTAATACCGTTTCCAATATTCAAAGCAAGTTTAACAACATTTGCTTCGGAGTAATCGAAAGTACCGTTAGTCATTTTTTCGGTAACGCTGTTAAGATATTCCATTCTGATGAGATAATAATATCCCTCAAACACTCCGTTTATATAAAGCTCTTTAATGTCCTCTTCCTCATAAGCGACGATATAAGGCGATTTTCTAAGGTTGTACATAATTTCAGCTTCAGTTTCAGAGTATTCCTTTTTTTGTTCGATATAATGTCTTTTACGCTCCTCATCGATAAAGTGCTTGCCATCTGAAGTGATAGGTTCAATTTTCAGTGCGGCGATACTTGTACGTCTTGAACTTCTTTTAGCCTCTACCTTATAAACTGCACTGAACGCCCCCGAGCCTATTTTCTCTTTGATATACCAATTCTCCCACAAGGGCTGTTTGATCTGTTTCAAGATCTCTTCAATAATATCATTGGTGTTCATTTTGCACAATCCCCTGTCAAATTTTTATCACAATACAGGTTACGTTATCCTCTCCTCCGTTTTCGAGTGCTTTATCCACAAGAAGCTGAGCGTGGTTATCGCACTCCTGTGAAAGGATCTCCTTAATTTCGTCATTAGTACACATATCGGTAAGACCGTCGCTGCAAATAAGCACAGTGATATCAGCCGTTTTGATAGGCTTATACGAAAGAGCTTTCAGCCCGACTTCTCTGGAGTCAACTCCAATAAAGGAAGTGATTACATGAACATCACGGCTGTTTTTAGCTTCTTCTTCGGTATAGATATTAGCCTTAATTTTTTTGTTAGCAAGGGTCTGATCCTCAGTAACCTGAGCGAGTTCGTCACCACGCAAAGTATAAACTCTACTGTCGCCTATGTTAAAAATACTGACATATCTCTGATCGACACAAACGAGAGCAAGAGTACAACCGCTGTGAGAAAGTTTACGATCTTTAATCATACGGCAAACTCTGTTGTTAGCGTCGCTGGCATACTTATTAACAATATCGTGAAGATCGCTCTGCAAGGCATTTTTCAAGATGGGAGCAAATTCCGCAAGAGTATCTACAGAGATGAGGGAAGCCTCTTCGCCGAGATCCTCACCGCCCATACCATCGCACACAGCGAACACACGGCGTTCTTTCAAAGAAAGCTCATGAAATAAAGAACTATTTTCAACAGGACTGGTACCGAACTCATCGGCAAAGTAATTATCCTCGTTATTACTGCGGTAGTATCCCAAATGAGTAGCGACTGAAAATCTGGCTGTTTTAGGCTCAGCAGCGTCAACAGCGGTGAGACTTGAGTCTTTGGTTAAAAATTTCTGTAATGCGTCGTCCATAATAATACCTCGTTACGCTTTTAGAATAAAATCGGCAAAAATTGACCGATTTGTTGTAATTTTATATAAAAACACACTTACAACTATACTAATTATAATTCAAACTTGCATATATTGTCAATAGTGTATTTTAAAACTTATAGAGAACAGATAATATCTAATAACTCTTAACTAACACAAAAGATAGATAGTCTGTTTGTATAAAAATTGAACATATTTTAGCATTATTAAGCGTTTTTAAAATATTGTAAGAATTATACAATATAGATATACAATAATTCTAATGAAAATAATTAAATAATAATAACGGGCTATAAAATAGTAAGTATTACTAATATAATGGATAAAATTAATAAAAACTAAAAACTACTATAACAATATTTTTGGTATATATAAATATTGACTTAATAACACATAAATGATAGAAAAAACAATAATATAAAATTGACTGTTTTTGAAGTCGAAGAAGGGTTGTTTTTAGTATTTAGAAAGGGCGTGTTAATTATGAAACGATGGCGAAGTTATTTAGAAAAATCAACATCTTTGGCATTGGTAGTAATGCTATTATTAAGCATCATGTCGGGTATGTTAACGCTATCTGCAAGTGCAGAAGGGGAAGAATTTCCGAAAATTGTTAATACACCTACAATGACAAAAAAGTATTATTCTCATCGGTTTTATTACCAACCAAAAGAATATCCAAACTACGGTGAATATAATGGCTGGGACTTTAGTTTGATAAGTATCCAATTTGATGATACTGATTGTAGTAATACAATGCACAAACCAAGTATGATAAAATCAATAAATGCAATAATAAAAGACGATCAATATAATTCATATAAATTTTCGTGGAATTTTTCATATTCTGAAAAGTTTAATATAATAATAGTTGATACCGGATCAATGAGGAGTGTTTATTCAGATGGACGTTATCATTATCTTACAGATATGCTTCCTACACTGAATAGTTTTATATTAGAATTAAAGTATAATGACAATGTAACTCAATTAATAAATGTCGACGTAAAATATGATTATGATTATGTTACAGAGAATAATTGTTACACATCTGAAATGGCGTTAATGAAACTGGCGCATTGTACAACAATAGATAATGAGTCTTTCTACGAATTGGAAAATGCGATATTTGCAGCAAAAGATGTTAATCAGAATACAACAAAAAAATACTATGTAGATATCGATAGCAAAGATAATATTGTTTTACCTATGGATCATATGACAAGAAGAATAGATCTTGTACAGACCAGAATAGGAGATAATATTGTATATGACAACGGAGCAAGTGTTGATTTTGGAGATAATTCTGTTTTATCAGTTTCTGACGGAAAAGCAGATTTTGGAAGAATATTCCATATGCCAAACGGAGAATATTCCAGTGAGGAAGATACACATGCATTATTAAATCATTTAAGAAGTTATGGCTCAATCGGATGTATTACAGATGGGAGATATTTTACAATATCTGAATTATTGAATGATTGGGCGCTTATTTCTTACACAGGACGAAAATGGAGTAACAATCATTCAAGAAATAATCATTTAGATTATATTGACAATGGTTATATTTTTAAAGATTATTATACAAGTTTATCAGGAGTGGAGGTTGAAGCAAGTAAAATAAAAGAGGAAACAAAACACCTTGAGTTTCCAAATGAATTAAAACTATCACTGGATATACAGTCTAAGAGTGAGTCAATAGAGATACTGAATTATTTAAGTGAGTATTATAATAGCGATTCAATCACAGATGATGAAAGAAGCTATTTAAAATCTTTTAAATTAATTGTTAAAGAATCACCCACAGGAACTGAGTTTTGTTCTCCCAATTTGAATTCTGATTACTATGAAAACAAGTTTTTAGCGGTTGAGGATATTTTGGAGAATAACATTTTATATGCAAATAAGCAGGGTTCAAGTTATAGTGGTTATGGTTTTAATAGTGCAGATGGTAGTGTGTATAGTTGGAAAAATTTTTCTTCATTGAATATATTTGGCGGATTGATATACACTTTCAATTCAAAAGTACCGTCCGATGAAGAAATAGTAAGATTAAAAAATATAATAGATAGTATTATTGATTATTTACAAAAAGAATACCCAAATATTGTTGCTTACAATAATTCGTTTATTCCAAAGACATCAGACGAATGGACTAAAATATCTGTAAAGCAGTGTATGGAACAAATGGGAATTGTTGAAAGTCAGGGTGTAGTACAAACTCAATTAGAAACGGAGAATACAGGATCTTATCCATATAATAATCTCTTCTATGCAGTGGATTTTCCGGGTAACAGATATTTGGGTGATAATGCTGATGTAGGTGATTACAAATACTATGGAAAATTCATTTTAGGGCAATATGGAGACTATGCTTCCGGAGTAAAATATAATGAAAGGTATATTACAGTTAATAAAAATGCTTATGCAAATAATGAAATCACTTTTTCCAAGAACGATTTGAATGATATAGAAAAAGGTGTTGCATATAATGTAATAAATCAAGTATTAATTACTAACAGTCCAAAAATAACCGACTGGTGGAATGGTCCATACAATCTTTCTGATGATGATAAATATTCCGAGAGTTTGTATTTTTTGAGTGGCGAATTTATAACAAACTATAACACGTTTTACGGATATAGAAAATACGAATCATACTATTCCGGTACCTATTCTGCTCTTATTCGCCACACCGAATACAAATGGGGTGAATTGGTATTTGCATCACGTCCTGATCCCGTAGAAGATTTAACCTTTAATGCGGACGGAACAAATCTTACATGGAGCAAGCCTCTGGACGAAGGCTTTGGCGTTGAGTCGGACGACAATGCGAAGCGTACCCGTAAGGACGATGTTGTATATGTGACCGATTACACAGCAGTAATATATGACGAAAAGGGCTCCGCTATTTATTCGACAAACATTCTGCGTGACAAGACGACAGATGAGGTAAAAATTGATCTTCCTGAAGGTCTTATTGAAAGGGACCAGCACTACAAAGCAGTAGTAATATGTACAAATATTCTTGGCGACAGTGATGAGAGGGTAGCAGAGATATATATTCCGACACCAAAGGTTAAGATTGTTATGACACCTGATCAGCCTGTTTACAGAGAAAACGACACGGTAGTATATACCGAAACGGTAACCAATACAGGTAAGGTTAAGCTTACAGAAGTAATAGTAACTCAAGATAAACCGGGTACATACGATACACAAGAAGGACTAATTCCGCTTGAAGGCACATCCGCACAGATACCCGACCTTGAACCTGGCGAAAGCTATACTTTTATATATAGAGTACTGGCAGAACTAGCAAAGGACGATATACTTGTAAACACAGCAGACGTAGCAACAAGACAAAAGGTAACAGACGAGGATGAATGTACAGTAAGGGTTCTTCACCCGTCAATAAAGGTCGTAAAAGAGGTTGACCGCCACGATTATCATATAGGAGATACAGTTG
>ONAH01000152.1 GCA_900315715.1 uncultured Eubacteriales bacterium | reverse complement strand
GCGCTTGAACCTAATGTTATCAACATCGCCCACATAGAACGCTTTTTATCATTAGTTATTAAAAATGCTATTTTATATCCCATGTATGCTATAAAAACATTACATGCTTCCAGCCCTAACTTTGACCAGCTAAGTAAATACGCATTATTCGCAACATCTTTTCCAAAAAAACGCTGAGCTACCCATATCGGTATATTCCATACTGATAGCGGAATTATTGCAAATAAATCACAACCCATATATTGGTGACGTATATTATGTATATTCTCAGCTGTGTATTCATAAAACTCTAACGGACGTCCTTCACATATTACGTCCCACAAGTTTATACTCCATACTGTCAAACTTCTTGTATCTTGATATGCTACTGATATTATCGTCAATATACTTATTATCCCTACTAAAACCCATTCCCACACATATATATCTGGGGAATAATACTTTCTCATTATTGATCTTAATGTTTTGCTCTTAGCACTCATTTTTGAGTTCCTTTCAAATTTCATTAAAATACTCCGGTATATCCAACTGGTATCATTTGCTATCTTGTTTTAGATTTTCCCTCCAAATGATACTATCAGAACTCCCACAGTGATCAGCACTAATCCTATTACCTGCTTCCTTTTTAGGCGTTCTTTCAGGAATATATATGATAATACCGCTACAAATACATATCCGCATGATTCAAGCACCGGTCCCAATGACAACGGTACATATTTATATGCAAATACTGTTATTATTGTTGATGCAAAAAACATTGCGTATGCAGTTATTACACGTACATTTAAGTATTCTTTTATCAGACTTTCATGCTTCTCATTCGCACTCTTTTTTAATATTACCTGTGAAATTGATGATAACAATACCGATCCCAGAAATATTAATATAAAAATAACGGAAAGATTAATCTTCCATCACCACCAAACATACTCCTACTACTATTATTATTGTTCCTACAATCATCAACCATGTGATCTTTTCATGCCACATTATTGCACCTATTATCATTCCCCAGATCATTACGGCTGATTTGTTTGCAAAAGCAACAGTTAGCGGAAGCTTTTTTAATACCTGCTGCCACAGTACCGCATATACCATCAACAGTAACACTACTCCGCCATACATCATTATAAAGTTTAATGACAAAAACTGCTGTCCTGATGCCAACTTTGACATCACACTGCTTCCTACATATATCAATAGTATTAAGTGCAGAAAAACTAAGCTTTTTATATTTGAACTCTTTTTCTTATCTGTCATTTCTTTTTCTCTCCTCCCTCACTTTTTGCGGGAAAAGATACCTTTCGGCGTATTACATACTGCGGTGCTTCATTCATACATATATATATACGTCCGACATACTCACCTATAATTCCAAGCATTATCATCATTATTCCACCGATAAACAAGAATACTGCCATCATTGAACTATATCCTAACGGTGTTATTGGATTAATTAGTTTATTGATTATTATATATATTCCATAGATAAAACCTATTACTGAACTTGTTGCACCTACAAATGTCGCTGCACGCAAGGGTTTTACTGAAAATGATGTGAAACCATTTACCCATAGACTGATTAGCTTACTGAGTTTATATCCTGATTCACCTTCTATGCGATCACGATGGTTTATCGTTACATTCTTTATGTTCTTTGTCGTTCTAAGCAGTAATCCTGACATATATGGGTATGGATTGTTGTATCGCAATACCTCATCAACAACGTATCTCTTGCACGCAAAGTAACTCATTATCTTGAGTTCTTTCGGCTTATCTATTAAGTAACGTGCCATTAAATCGTTTATATAACTGCCGAAATTTCGGAAAAATGAATGCTTCTTGCTTGCATAGCGTGCAAATGCAACATCACATTCATTGTCAAGACAATCAATCAGTTTAAACATCTGATCAGGGGGTGTCTGTCCGTCATCATCTAAACATATTATTATATCCCCTGTAACATGATGAAAACCTGCAAGAATAGCTGAATGCTGTCCAAAATTTCTTGCAAGTTCTATTCCTATTATTTTGTTATCTTTTTTTGCAAGCTCTTCTATTACTGAAAATACATCGTCCGGTGAATGATCGCTGACAAGTATTATCTCATAGTCATAGAGTTCTTTTCTTGTTTTTACTGTTTCTCTGATTTCGTCAACAACTGTGCTGATCGTCTTTTCTGAACGGTAACAAGGTATTACAAAAGATAGCTTGGTTTTCATTTTTTCAGACCACCCGTACGTATTAGTTTTAGCTTTGTACTTTTGAACTTTCAAAATCTTCTCTTAGTATCGACATAAATACTACATCTTCTTTTACTCCGTCCAGTATTACATCTTGACGGAATAATCCTTCATATACAAAGCCTGCCTTCTTATATGAGTTTATTGCACGTTCGTTGCGGGCAAATACTCTAAGAAAGATTCTGTTTAGTTTCAGCTCTTCAAATCCATATTCAAGGATTAGCTTTGCTGCAGCTGCTCCTATACCATGTCCCCTTGCAGACTCTTCACCTATAAAAATACCATATTCTGCTTTCTGATATTCTTTATCTATATCTCTGAGATAAACCGAACCTACGTCTTTACCCAGTTCTTCAGAATGTATAATAAACTGAGCAACTTCTCCTGTTTCTACCTTTTTATGCAGCCAGTTTAAATGATCTTCTCTTGTCAACGGACGGCGATATATAAAATTGATATTCACATCAGGACTGTTGCGCCATTTTATTATATTGTCGGTATCTTGTTCAGTAATTTTTCTTATCCTAACCTTATTATCCATATTTTACCTCATTTAATGTGATCGTGGTTTTTAAGATCACACTTTGAAGAAGCTCTTAACACTCTCAACAACATGATCTAAATCTTCGTCTGTAAGACCGTAATACATAGGTAATCTAAGTAAACGTTCGCTCTCCTTTGTTGTGAACTTATCTTCACCATGGAAACGTCCAAAACGCAAACCTGCCTCAGCAGAATGAAGCGGTACATAGTGGAATACTGCTGCTACGCCTTTTGTTTTCAGATATGATATTAGCTCACTGCGCTGCTCAATATCACGCACTTTTAAATAAAACATATGTGCGTTGTGGCGGCATTCTGCCGGTATAATCGGACGCTCTACTAGTCCTTTTTCTTCCAACTCTGCAAATGCATCATAATACTTTTTCCATGATGCTAATCGATTATTATTTATCTCTTCAGCCATTTCAAGCTGTGCATAAAGATATGCTGCGTTCATATCACTTGGCAAATATGATGATCCAACATCTACCCATGTGTACTTATCTATCTGACCACGAAGAAAACGACTGCGGTTTGTTCCCTTTTCACGAACTATCTCTGAACGCTCATACATATCCTTGTTATTTACAAGCACTGCACCGCCTTCGCCCATGCTATAATTCTTTGTTTCATGGAATGAATAGCATCCTACATCTCCTATTGTTCCAAGCGCACGATCTTTATAATATGCCATTACGCCCTGCGCTGCGTCTTCTACTACAAGCAAATTATGCTTTCTTGCAATTTCCATTATTGTATCCATTTCGCAGCCTACTCCTGCATAGTGTACAGGAACTATTGCCTTTGTTTTTGAAGTTATTGCGTCTTCTATAAGGGTTTCATCAATATTCATTGTATCAGGACGAATATCTACAAATACTATTGTTGCTCCTCTGAGTACAAAAGCGTTTGCTGTTGATACAAATGTATATGATGGCATGATAACCTCATCACCCGGCTTTATCTGCGTAAGAAGTGATGACATCTCTAGTGCATGGCTGCATGACGTTGTTAAAAGTACCTTCTCACAGCCTGTCTGCTGCTCAAGTAGCTTATGACACTTCTTCGTAAACTCTCCGTCACCACAAATCTTCTTGGATTCTATTGCCTGTTTCATATACTCAAGTTCTTTTCCTACAAAAGGAGGGGTATTAAACGGTATCATTATTGAACATCTCCATGTTTTTATTTATCTTTACGCATAATTACACTATTTGTATTTTACCATAACAATTAGGGTTTAACAAGTGTCAAGAATGACAAGAAATTCTCTGTTTTCCACAAAAATATCATTTTAATTTAATAAATAAGGCTGAGGTTTCAGCTTTCTATTATATTATTCGCTGCTATGTATTTATTATTCTCAATTCAAATTTTATTGCATATTTCAACGATATTGTATTATCTGCTTCTATTGGTAAACACTGTATTTCTTGTATTTTATCGCTTGTTTCTGCTAAAACCTAAACGAACATATAAAGGTTTGATTGTTCATTTCCGCTTTGTATGTCACTCCATGTAAATCAAAAATCGATTTTACTATTGACAGTCCCAAACCGTTTCCTTTATCGTGTCGGCTCTTGTCTTTGCGTACATACGGCTGCCATATCTGCTTTAGGTCTGTTTTTGTTAGCTGTTCGCTTTCATTTGTAATCTTTACGTCACTATTATTTACCTCAATATTTATCTCTGTTTTGGGCAACGAATAGTTTACCGCATTATCAATTAGATTTTGCAGTGCGGTTCTTATCAGATCTTTATCTGCATTTATTGTACTCTCTCCGCTATGCTTCTGTACAATAACCTTTCCGTCAGGTAACATTGTATAATCATCAAGTATTTCTTTTATCAACTCATATAAATCGAAATCTGTTCGATTAAGTGTCATTGTATAAGAATTTAGCTTACTGAGATTTAGCATTTTGTGAACCATATTATTTATCTTATCTGTCTGTTCTATAATCTTCTCTAAATACGTATCACGTTCGTTATCGTCAATATCCTCTTTCAAACTATATGCATATCCGCTTATCACAAACAGCGGCGTTTTTATATCATGTGCAAGTGCGTTTGTAAGGTCTATTCGGTTTTGTTCCTGTCTTGCCTGAGTTGTTATCATCTTCCATATCATAAAATACATTATTATTGCGATTATTAAAAAAAATCCAAATATCAAAGATACCCCTACTACTATCTTCATTTTGCATATCTCTAACATATCAATTTTCTTTGCATACTGAATTATTATTGATATCTTGCTTTCGGTTTCATCATATTCATACAGATAATTCAGATCTTCATCGTAATATGATATGTAATCAGCTGTATAAAATATGTATTTGAACATTCCTATCGGGACCATTTCAACAGTGCTTTTTCGTTGTTCGGGTGTAAGCATACTTATAAAATCGTTTGTTTCAACCCCGTTGAGAAAAAACTCTTTCGGTATTATATTTCGTTTCATCTCATTGCATACATATACAGCTGCATCTTGGATCGTATTTTTTTCCAAAGTAATCGTTTCAACAACCTCATCAAAAATATACCAGTTGCTATCGCTTCCTGTCACAGTTATCTGCAATTCCAGCGGAATTATCTCTTCTGATATTATTTGAAATTTTGTACATATTACATCATAGTTTTTTCCGTCGTCACGCTGTGTGTTAAGCCACTTCTTTATTAAATCATACTGTTCATCTGTCAGCGAATTGCGAACGGTATTGTAATCTATAAAGCAGTATGTGCTTGACGGGGCATCTGCCCTTGCTTTAAACCCATAATTTACTATCATCTTATTTGCAGTGTTTACCACAACTTCTTGGCTTTTTGTGTCAATGATGTCAACCTGACTGTTCCAGTTCCTTTCTGTACTGTTATTATAATACAACAAATCTATCAGGCTATTATAACCATATTCATTTAAATAATAATAGTGTGTTATTTCTGATAACCGCTGCTTTGCATATGATAAATTTGCAAGCTCATTATTCTGTACTTTGTTTTTTTCACTGTATAATAAAATTGCACAGTATGCAGACGACACTGAAATCCATACCGCAAACAATATCAGCACTACACGCATAAACAGTCTTTTCTTCTGTTTCTTCAGCTTTTCTTTCATTAATTAATCCTCTATTTTATATCCACGGCGAATTGCAGTCTTTATCTGCTTGCCATTTGCGCCCAATGCTTTCCTTAGATTTCTCATGTGAGTATCAAGCACCCTTTCGTCTGTTCCGCTGTTATAGCCCCATACAATATCCATTAGCTTATCACGGCTTATTATCATTCCCTTGTTTTCCAGCAATACCTTTAATATAGCATACTCTTTAGCTGTTAGTTTTATCTCTTCTCCTGAGCAAATTACCATACCGTTATTCGGGTTTAGTGACAGGTTTCCTGCACTGAATATCTTAGATCGTACTAAACCTTTTGATCGTTTTATCAGTGCGTTTGCTTTCTGATATAGTACAGGAAGCGGAAACGGTTTTCCAACATAATCGTCACAGCCTATTGCATATCCGTTGAGTATATCCGTTTCGTTTGCCCGTGCAGTGATGAAGATTATTGGGACGTCGCTCTCTTTTCTTATTTCCCTGCAAATGGCAAAACCATCTACTTCCGGAAGCATTACATCAAGCAGTAATAAATCATACTGGTTTTCATATGCTTTTTCAAGTCCTATCTCTCCGTCTGAGGCTATATCCATCTCAAAAGCGTCTTTTTCTTTCTTTGTAAAATAATTCTTAATCAAACTCTGAATGCTTTCATCGTCCTCAACTAACAGTATTCGATACATACAAACCACCCTATTTTATTTATTATTAATATTTTTAAAATATTTTTATAATAAAATTTTGTCTTTATTACCAGTATATATTTATAGTATAAAATAAAATTAGATTTATTGCAATATCTTTATATCACGATTAACGATTTATATATAAAAAAAACGATCTCTTCAATATAAATCATTCTCAAGAGATCGTTTATTACTGTGTAGCTTTCTTCAATTTCAAATACATCAACCAAACGTGTTATTACAATAATCTCTCTTATAAGATTTGAAAGATTTTCAGTTTGATCGGTTTATGTTTTTTTCTCAAATAATTATCATTTTTTTATCATACTTTCGCATAGTTTTCACGATTATCATTCTCTATATCCTAAACCATTTTTATAGCAAAAAGCAGCCAAGTCTTTCCTTAGCCGCTGAACTTTCTTTATTCATCTTCCAACATATTGTTATTAAGATGTTTTTCTACTTCGCTGCGTTTTAACATTCTGCCGTTATGGAAAATATATTCGTCGTCAGAGTCGCTTACTACTTCTGAAAGTTCCTCTGCTTCTGTTTTTTCTATAACTGTTTTGGCTTTCTGTTTTGTATCGTCGTTATCTACTTTTCTTGACTCATCAAGAATACCAATCATATCGTCATAAATATAAAACGTGATGATATATTGTACCGTTGAGGGTACTATCAATACCATTAATAGTCCTATCATTACTGCGACATATATTGGATTATATACTATCACACAAACAGCAAATATCACCGCCGATAATATCAGTAATGCAAACGTTGCAATTATGTTGTTTTTAATTTCTCCAAATGAAAACAATGCACAGTTTCTATACAATGCTTTTAGCTTAATGTCCATCGTCACAGTCATTATATTCAAATAATACGATGCAAAAAGCACAAGCAGAGATATTACTCCCGTTATCACCAAAGGAACCCAAAAAATTACGCTTGACTTTGTTCCGCTGTAATATAAAATAACTGAGGAATAACATATCGCAAACAACAAATAAAAAACTGCTCCATGAAGTATGCTTTTTAAGATATTATCCTTTATACCGCCAAAAAACGCTTTTGATACCGAAAAACTCTTTCCTGTATAAATATATCTGCAAACCTGAGCCATTCCGCCCATTCCTACATTTAGAGGTATTACCGCAGCAGCGCTGATAAGTACAGAAAAACCTCCCAACAGTTTATATGTCATGTAGATATATCCTGCTGCAATTATCGTAAATATTGAAAACATGAGATTTGACAGAATTATATATTTAAACTTTGAGAAATAAATATTAAAAAAATCCACCGTCCTCATCGTTTTCCTGAGTCCGCTTTGATTTTCCGCCACGCCTATACCTCCGAATTCATTGATTTATTCTAAAAACTGAATAACCCTCCAAGCAGAAAAAACAGCACCGTATCTGCCAACGACGCAAATCCTATAAGTATCAGCATATAAGATGTATTAAGTATCATTATCCCAAGCTTGTTACGCAGTGTTTCGTTACCGTATATGTTGTTTTTGTAGAATATACCCCTGAACACTGAAAAAGAAAAATCCATACAATACTGCGAAACATAAACCAGTGCAAGCGATGAAATAAACGTTCCTATCAGCATAACGCATATATAATATGCAAGTCCCTTTAATCCGTATGTCACACAGAGATAACCTGATACTATTCCGCAACATACTCCTCTTGCAAGCATTACTATCGGGATTGTTACCATGCCAAAAGGTGACATTGACATTAATATCATTGCGGCTGCAAAAACAAATGAAACCGTAAACGAATCTGCAAATACTCCTATCGCTGTTGTGTTTTGCTGGACTATAATATGTTCCGTTACTGCTTTTACCGCCTTGCTCAAATATTCGCCGTGCTTTATCCCTGCACAGGACGCACCTACGACCATACCTGAAAGCAGTATTGTTATGAAAAATGCCGCCATTCCGTATTTCTTCAAAAAATATCTCATTAATAAAACAGTTCTTCTCAACCTGTTTCTTTTGAGATGTACGCACTGTTCAGCTGGTCGTACCGCTAATACTATACTCTTCATGAAAACGTCCTCCGTCTATTATTCTCAACACATTGTATGTCTGATGAGAATCTTTTATACACAGAGGACATTTTTTCATGTTAGTTTATTTTGATAATTCGTTTGCTCTGTTTGTACAGGCGTCCATTGCCTCTATTATTCCGTTATAAAAATCTTTCTCCTCAAGCTTCTCTAGTGCTTTGAGTGTCGTGCCGCCCGGAGATGATACCTTTTTTATTAGTACCTCTGCTGTATCGCCTGAGTTTTCAAGCATTTCTGCACTGCCCTTTAATGTTGCACATACAAGCCTGAGCGCCTTATCCTCTGATATACCCTGCTGTTTTGCATAATCTATCATAGCTTTTGCGAAAAGGTAAACATATGCAGGACTGCTGCCGTTTACTGCTATTACACTGTTCATCTGTGTTTCGTCTAATATTTCCGCAACTCCGCCGTTTGCGAACATCTTATACACATACTCAAAATCTTCATCGCTGATGTTTCTTCTGCTGAGTGCTGACGCACCTACACCAAGAAGTAGTGGGGTGTTCGGCATTACTCTTACCATAGGGCAATCACATTCTATCGTCTTTGCTATATAATCTGTGGATATTCCTGCGGCTATTGTTACTATAACCTTTTCTTTTGTTACAGCTTTTTTCACCTCAGACAGTACCTCTGCATAATTCTGCGGCTTTACTGCAAGCACAATAATGTCACTTGCACTTGTTACTTCACAGACAGAACTTGATGTCTGTACTCCCTTGCTTCTCATTACATCAAGCTTTTCGGATATTACGTCAAAAACGGTAATGTTTTTTGCGTTATCGGCATCGTTTCTGATTAGACCGTCTATTATTGCAGTAGCCATATTGCCCGCACCGATAAACCCTATCTTTTTCATATTATTCACCTTTTCATATTTTGTATATATTTCTTGAACTTTATTCTATACAGTTTTTTCATTACGTCCAATGTGTAATCATAAATTACAAATAGTATATTCGCCATTATCAAAATTACCCATGGCAAATACATATCACCTATCATAAAACTGTCCCTTGGTACTGCAAGTACATATATACTTGTAATATATGACACTGTACAAGCGGCATTAAACGCAAGCATCTTTATTATCCATGAAAAAACCGTTTTGCACTTCTTGAGCAAGAACTCCTTTAACACCGGATAATATCCGAAAAACACGATATAGAGTATTACAGACTCCTTATCGGGTATAAGTATCGCAGACAGAATGCTTACCGCTGCAAATACACACATCGCATATCTTCCGTCTATCTCCTCAACTATAAGTGCCGTACACAGTCCCGTTAGCATTACGCAGGAATATGCCACAACCGGCAACACCGCCGTTATCAGCATTAGTACTATCGATAACGCTGTTATTACGGAGCATAATGCTATCGGAAAACTGTTTTTCATTTTATATCACCTGTTATATTATTATATACTGATTATTAAACCTTCGGAAGGCTGTCAAAACTCTTCTGAAGTTCTTCGTCTGTCGGGATATAATCAGACATAACACCATCGTTGAACTTCTGGTATGCCACCATATCAAAATAACCTGTTCCTGTAAGACCAAAGAGAATTGTCTTTTCTTCTCCTGTTTCTTTGCACTTAAGAGCCTCATCAATAGCAACACGTATTGCATGGCTGCTTTCAGGTGCCGGGAGTATTCCCTCTATTCTTGCAAACTGCTGTGCCGCTGCAAATACAGATGTCTGCTCAACTGATACCGCTCTCATATATCCGTCATGGTAAAGCTGAGAAAGAGTTGAACTCATTCCGTGGAATCTAAGTCCGCCAGCATGGTTCGCAGACGGGATAAATCCGCTGCCTAATGTGTACATCTTTGCAAGAGGACATACCATTCCTGTATCACAGAAATCATAAGCAAATTTACCTCTTGTAAAACTTGGGCATGACGCAGGCTCTACCGCAACTATATCGTAATTCTTTTCGCCTCTGAGTTTCTCACCCATAAACGGTGAAATAAGTCCGCCTAAGTTCGAACCGCCGCCTGCACAGCCGATTATTATATCAGGATTTATATTATACTTATCAAGTGCTGCTTTTGCCTCAAGACCAATTACTGACTGGTGCAGAAGAACCTGATTAAGTACGCTTCCCAAAACGTAACGATAACCCTCTGTTTCGGTTGCAACCTCTACTGCTTCGGATATTGCACAGCCAAGGCTTCCTGTTGTGCCGGGGTATCTCTCAAGTATCTGACGGCCTACCTTCGTTGTATTGGACGGAGACGGAGTTACAGACGCTCCATATGTTCTCATTACCTCACGTCTGAACGGCTTCTGCTCATAAGATACTTTTACCATAAATACCTTACAATCAAGGTCAAAGTATGAACAAGCCATTGAGAGTGCTGTTCCCCACTGACCTGCACCTGTTTCTGTTGTTACTCCCTTTAAGCCTTGCTTTTTTGCATAGTACGCCTGTGCAATGGCTGAATTAAGCTTGTGGCTTCCGCTTGTGTTGTTGCCCTCAAACTTATAATAAATCTTTGCCGGCGTCTGGAGTTTCTCCTCAAGACAGTACGCACGAACAAGCGGTGAAGGACGATACATCTTGTAAAAATTGTATATCTCCTTCGGTATATCTATATATGCTGTGTCATCGTCAAGCTCTTGCTTTACAAGCTCATCACAGAATACAGGACGAAGCTCCTCAAAAGTCATCGGCTGATGTGTAGCCGGGTTTAATAGCGGTGCAGGCTTATTCTTCATGTCTGCACGTACATTATACCACTGCTTCGGTATTTCGTCCTCCTTAAGATATATTTTATACGGGATCTTCTTCTCCATAAAACCAACCTCCTATTTGTAATTACATTAGTGTCATTACGGCAAAAATTATTCCAGATCGAACTTTCGCCACTAATAAGTTATTATATACATTTTTCAGTTATCCGTCAATCAAAACTGTAAATTTTGTAGATTTGCACAATTTAAATCGCTAAATTTTAGTACATATAAAGACCGTCTTTTGGAACAATTTTTTCAAACCACATACATTCTTTTTTTCACCTGTACAAAACAAACAGCACAGAAGAAAATTTACTTCGTGCTGTTTAAAAACAGGTTCAATATTATTTCAGTATTTGTAATTTTGTTGAGATCTATGCTTCAAATGCCGTTCTTGAAATTCCCAGCTGTTTCATCTTAATAAGAATACACTCTGATTATCAGATGTTTATTCTTCCAACTCTGTTATTTTCTTTCTACACAAATTTAACTGTTAGTTGAGAAATCTCCAAACTATGTATGGGTATTTTTTACCTGCTTCTCTTATATAACTCTCAATCAAAACAACAGACTCATCAGTAAGGTTTTCTCCGTCATGGTAATATCCGTATGAATCATAGTCATACGGGCTTACATCTCCGCCTTCAAGCAGTTCCAAAAACTCATCTATTGTAAATACATTCATCAGTGTGTTCTCTTCCTGCACCTGATCCAGTGATTTCATTTTCTACACCTCACATCATTAGCTCAATGTATATGATCCGCTCATTATACTACCTGTTGGGCCTCCTGCAAGGGTAGTTTCATCTCTCTCAACGTCCATTACTACATGATCACCCTCAAATGTAAATATAAAACTCTTAAACTGAAATGATATATCATTTCCTCTGCCATCTGTCACATCAAATACTATCAGCCTGTTTTGAGGATATGCGGCTGTATCAAGGTTTATTGTATAAATATCTTCTACATAATCGGGCGAACCCTCTTGGAAAAAACAATGGAGTTTAAACCCGTCTTTAGTATCAAGATAATACTTTTTCTGTCCGTCATCAAGATAGTATGCCATTCCGTCAAAAGGCTCATACGGTGCTTCTGTATTCTCATCCGTTTCGGAGGACATTTGGGCTGTATCTGCGTTTTCATTTGATGAATCATTCCTCTTTAACGGGTTTTCTTCCTTCACCGAACTGTCTTCCTGCGATGTGTTTTCCTCTTTAGATGAAGTATTATCATCATCCGGTACAGTTAGCTTATTTTTTATGTCATCGGGAATTGAGATCACTAATCTGCTTTGAGTTTGTGTAGATGCGGTATTATCTCTGTTTTTTGTATTAGCTGAACTTATATCTCCTGCTGTTTTATTTGAACCGCAGCCTACAAGTGTAATGGCTGTTATTAGTGAAACTATAATAACTAATTTCTTTGGGTTCATAATGTTTCTCCTTTTCCAAATATTTAGTTTATTATAGCAGATTTTCTTACCATTTTCAACAATATTATTGTTATTTTCAATAAAAGAACTCTCTGCCGTTTCTGACAAAGAGTATTTTTATCCTATTTACCTTATTTTACCTGTATAACTCTATTGTAAAGCAATGAATATTTTTCGTCAACATCTATATCGTTATGGTAGTGTGCGAAAAACCACTTTTTGAATTTCAGTTTTTCTGACACTTCATCAAAAAACAGCGTTAGTCTGTTCGGTATCTCCGTATGCTCTGTTTCTATCATATCTATAATATGCTGAGGTGCACAGTGGGATATTACATAATCAACCTTATAATCTGCTTTCGCAAGATTTTCTTCGGCATTTTTGTACTCCTCATCATTCGGCAGTTCTTCCTCCCACCAGTTAATACGATTAATTCTGAATTGCCGTTTCCTTTTGTTCCATAGCTTTATTGTTTGTCTAAACGATTTCTCAGAAGTAAAGTTTTCTTTGTAAAGTATTCCGTCCTCTATATCGTGCGATGCAGCACCGCCCATAACAAAAAAATACAATTCTTCAAAATTAAACACATACCCTCTCATCAGATGATATACCGAATTGTTGATTTTATGTGCCTTTCCTCCGTGATAATCCACAACTTCATAATCATTATTGAGAATATCAAAGTTTTCGTGATTGCCGTCTGCAAATACTGTGGTAAACGGTTTTTCATCAAGCCATTTGAGCCAAAACATCTCCTGTGCACTCATTGGCCAACACCAGCATGTACCAAAATCACCGCATACAATCACTATGTCTGCCTTTGTCATTTCACGCTGTATTGGAAAATTCTTTGTACTTAATCTGTAAAACTCTCCATGACAATCGCCTGTTACAAAAACCATAAATATTCCCCTTTTAAATCATTACTCAAAAAACAGCTGTGTTGAAAAATACCTTTCGGCTGTATCCGGCAAAATCGTTACAACCGTCTTTCCCTTGCCTAGCTTTTTTGCAAGTTTTATCGCTGCAGCAACATTTGATCCGCTTGATATTCCACACATCAAGCCTTCTTCACGTGCTAACCGCTTTGATGTCTCAAGCGCCTCCTCGTCCGTTACAACATATATCTCATCATATATTTTCCTGTTGAGAATATCGGGAATTATACCGTCACCTATACCCATTTGTATATGAGTTCCGATTGTTCCGCCTTTGAGAATCGCCGCATTCTCTGGCTCTATCGCCCATATCTCTATATCCGGATACTGTGCCTTCAATACCTCTCCTATTCCGGTTATCGTGCCTCCTGTACCTATTCCGCTGCAAAATCCATGTATCGGTCTTGCTGCCTGCGCCATTATCTCAAGCGCTGTATGACGTTTA
This sequence comes from uncultured Eubacteriales bacterium, assembly GCA_900315715.1. Classification (GTDB taxonomy): domain Bacteria; phylum Bacillota; class Clostridia; order Oscillospirales; family Acutalibacteraceae; genus RUG592. The sequence goes on along the minus strand of ONAH01000152.1, from coordinate 2,285 downwards.
TGTGCAAGGGTATTATTCTCGTTGGCAAACTGCTGCGGTACAAAAACTTTCGGATTCTGTTCCTTCATTCGCAAAGCTGTTTTCAGACATTCGTCTATACACTTGCCTATATCTCCTGCGTCATGTATCAGCATTACCTCTGAACCATAATGTCTTACTAACTTTCTTCTCTCTTCGCTTACTGAATCCGGCATTACTATTATTGTTCTGTAACCCTTTACAGCTCCTACAAGTGCCAATCCTATACCCTGATTACCGCTTGTCGGCTCTACAATTACTGTATCTTTATTGATCAATCCATCTCTCTCTGCCTGTTCAATCATATTCAAGGCGGTTCGTGTCTTTATTGATCCTCCCACATTCAGTGCCTCTACCTTTACAAGTATCTCTGCGCTGTCCGGTTCACATATCCTGTTTAGCCTTATCATAGGGGTATTTCCAACAGCGTCTAAAATATTATCGTAAATCATAGTATAATCCTCCAATAAATTCCGATAAAACCATATTACATAATAAACATGATTTTGTCAAGACAAAACATAACGCCCCAAAATTCAGCATTTCAGAGCGTTTTGAATTATTTATCATTTTGTATATTTTTACATATTGATAACATCTTTCTCCTCAAGGAGTTTTACACCGTTGTCTACCAATATTTTCTCAGCTGCTTCGTTATCAGCAACACGAAGAACTACCGACGCATTCTTCTTTGATACTGTAATAAATGCATACATATATTCAATATTAATATTATGTCTTGCAAGAATATTTACTACCTTTGCCAGTGAGCCCGGTACGTCAGGTATAGACACGCCTACTACCTGTGTTATCGACACAAAACAGCCTGAGGATTCAAGCGCTTCCTTTGCCCTCTCCGGATCTGTAACTATTAGGCGGAATATTCCGAAATCCTGTGTATCTGCAACACTCATCGCACGTATGTCTATGTTCGCATTTGCGATAGAGTCAGTGATAGTTACAAGCTTGCCCTCTTTGTTTTCAACAAATATTGATAACTGCTTTACTGCCATGACATAATCCTCCTTTTTTATATGTTTATTCCAAGACGCTTACGTTTGTCGATTACTCTTACTGCCTTACCCTCTGATCGTTCTATACTCTTTGGCGGTACTAAATGTATCTTCGGGTTAATGCCAAGCATTGTCTTCATTGCACCCTGAAGTTCTTTCTCTTTGCTTGTTATTCCCTTTGGTGTATCTGAGAAGTCCTCTGCTTTCATCTCAACGTTTATATCAAATGTATCAGTGTTGTTTACTCTGTCAACTACAATCTGATAATTCGGTGCATATCCGTTATTGAGAAGCACTGCCTCTATCTGGCTTGGGAATACATTTACACCTCTGATTATCATCATATCGTCTGATCTTCCAAGCGGCTTTGTCATCTTCACAAATGTTCGTCCGCATGAGCATTTTTCACGTGACAGGACACAGATGTCTCTTGTACGGTATCGTAAAAGCGGAAATGCTTCCTTGTCAAGAGATGTAAACACAAGTTCACCTTTTGAGCCTATCGGAAGTACCTCTCCCGTATCAGGATCGATGATCTCAGCAATAAAGTGATCTTCGTTTATGTGCATTCCTGACTGCTCCTCACACTCAAATGCAACTCCGGGTCCACTGAGTTCTGTCAAACCGTATATATCATATGCTTTTATTCCAAGTGATTTCTCTATATCTCTTCTCATTTCCTCTGTCCAAGGCTCAGCTCCGAAAACACCTGCTTTTAGCTTGTTATCCTCCGGTTTGTATCCCTTTTCCTTGAGTGTTTCTCCAATATATGCTGCATAAGAAGGAGTACAGCAGAGAATTGTGGAATTGAGATCCATCATAAACTGTATCTGTCTGTCGGTGTTTCCACTTGACATCGGAAGTGTTAAACTTCCTACTTTGTGTGAACCGCCGTGAAGTCCTGCTCCTCCTGTAAACAATCCGTAGCCGTAGCATACCTGACATACATCTTCGTTCGTACAGCCAGCAGCAACTAATGCTCTTGCACAGCAATCTTCCCACAAATCTACATCATGCTGTGTGTAGAAAGCTACTACTCTCTTTCCTGTTGTTCCTGACGTAGACTGAATACGTACACAATTCTTTATATCTGTTGCAAGTAATCCGTACGGATATGCTTCACGCAAATCATCTTTCTTCAAAAATGGTAGCTTATGAAGATCATCTACTCCGTGTATGTCTTCGGGCTTTACACCCTTTTCGTCCATCAGATTACGGTAATATTCTACATTGTCGTAAACATACTGTACCTGT
>ONAH01000096.1 GCA_900315715.1 uncultured Eubacteriales bacterium | reverse complement strand
TTTATAATTTGTTTTTCTTTCAAGATAATATCAACACACTTGATTTTTAATAGAAATCCGTGTTATAGTATATAATGCGGAAAGAGAACTGGCAAGGAGAATAAAAATGACATTAAATGAATTAAGTATAGGTCAGACGGCTGTTGTAACAAAGCTTGGAGGAGACGGAGCACTTCGTCAACATTTTCTTGATATGGGTATTATTCCAGGAACAGAGGTTACGGTTGAAAAATATGCTCCTATGGGAGATCCGATGGAGTTAATGCTGCATGGATATGAACTTACAATTCGATTGTCTGATGCAAAGAATATTGAAATAATAGAATTCAAGAAAAAAGCAAAATCATCGTCAAAGAAATCAGATAAACGGAATACCGATCATCCAGGTTTGGGAGAGGGCGGTAAGTTTCACCCAAAGGGCAGCGGAATGCCATTAAAGGAAGGAACAGTATTGACATTTGCACTTGTCGGTAATCAAAACTGCGGAAAAACAACATTATTTAATAGGCTTACAGGATCTAAACAACATGTCGGAAACTTTCCAGGAGTTACAGTAGATAGAAAAGATGGCGTAATCAAGGGGTATCCAGATACAAAGATAACCGATCTCCCCGGAATATATTCCATGTCGCCGTATAGCAGTGAAGAAATAGTATCGCGTAATTTTGTACTGGACGAAAAACCACATGCTATAATAAATATTGTAGATGCCACAAATATTGAACGCAACCTTTACTTAACGATGCAGCTTCTTGAGATGAACATACCAATGGTAGTAGCGTTAAATATGATGGACGAATTAACGTCAAACGGCGGAAGCATAGACATAAATGCAATGGAAAAACAGTTAGGCGTGCCTGTTGTACCTATTTCAGCTGCGAAGAATTTTGGTATAGAAGAGTTGGTAGAACATGCGGTACATATTGCAAAATATCAGGAGCGACCACTAAGACAAGATTTTTGCAGCAAGATGGAGCATAAGGGAGCGGTTCATCGCTGTTTGCACAGTATCTGTCATCTTATAGAAGATCATGCGGAGAAATCAGGATTACCGATTCGTTTTGCCGCAAGTAAGATAGTTGAAGGTGACGAGCTTATAATAGAGCAGTTAGAACTTGATGTGAACGAAAAAGAAACGATTGAACATATCGTTCTTCAAATGGAAAGGGAAAGAGAGCTTGACAGGAGTGCTGCAATAGCAGATATGCGATTTTCGTTTATACTTAGACTGTGCAATGATACAGTAATCAAGCCTGTTGAAAGTAAAGAGCGAGCACGAAGTCGAAGATTAGATAATGTACTAACCGGAAAACACACAGCGATACCGGTATTTATAGGTATAATGGCATTAGTGTTCTGGCTAACTTTTAATGTGATAGGAGATTGGTTACAGAAATTAATGTCATCTGGCGTAGAGATACTAACAAACATTGTAGATAATGCTCTTGTGAATGCAGATGTAAACGATGTAATACACAGTTTAGTAATAGACGGAATATTTGAAGGTGTAGGAAGTGTATTGAGCTTTTTACCTATTATAGTAACGCTGTTTTTCTTTTTATCCATACTTGAGGATAGCGGATATATAGCAAGAGTTGCTTTTTTTATGGATAAAGCACTCAGAAAAATCGGATTATCAGGCAGAAGTATAGTTCCAATGCTGATAGGGTTTGGGTGTTCTGTACCGGCAGTAATGGCAACGAGAACACTGCCAAGCGAACGTGACCGTAAAATGACGATATTACTGACACCGTTTATGAGCTGCACAGCTAAACTGCCTATATACGGATTTTTTGTAAATGCATTTTTCCCCGGTCATTCATTTTTGATAGTGTTTGCACTTTATCTGATAGGAATCGTGTTCGGAATATTGGCGGCATTTTTGTATAAGATATATATTTTCAAGGGAGAACCTGTACCATTTGTTATGGAGTTACCAAATTATCGATTACCTGGAGCAAGAAATGTAGCTCAGCTTTTATGGGAAAAAGCAAAGGATTTTCTTCAGAGAGCGTTTTCCGTAATTCTTGTTGCAACGATAGTTATATGGTTTTTAAAGAAATTTGATTTTCATCTTAATATGGTTGATGATGCACAACAAAGTATTTTAGCAGGTATTACAGGTGTATTTGTACCGATAATGAAACCAATAGGACTTGGTGACTGGCGAATACTGGTTTCGCTAATAAGTGGTTTTATGGCTAAAGAAACCGTAGTTACAACACTGAATATTCTTTACTCTGATGGATTACAGAATACAATGACAACATTATCGGCATCTTGTCTGCTAGTATTTTCACTGCTTTATACACCTTGTGTAGCAGCGATTGCAGCAGTAAAACGTGAACTTGGTTTAAAATGGGCAGTGACAGTAGTAGTATGGCAGTGTGTAATAGCATGGTTTGCTGCACTTATTGTACACCTGTGCGGATTGTTAATAGGAGTGGGATAAATGAATAAAGCTGACATTGTGCTTATTATTGTAATAGGAATAGCTTTTATTGTGGCTATTATGAAAATAGTAAAAAACTATAAAAGCGGTAATTGCTGCAGTGATTGTTCACAGTGCCATGGTTGTTACAAGAAAAAGTGAACAAAGAATTGACCTCTCCTTAACGAAGATTTCAAAGGAGAGGTCTTTTGTTTTATTTACTGAAAAAATAACTATCACAATTTTTTTAGAAAAATCGTTTTTGTACTTGTATATTTTTGGGTTTTGATGTACAATAGAGTTAACATTTTTATATAAGACTGGGAGGAATTATTTTGTCAAAGAAGAAGCCTAATAAAAACAAAAGAAATACAGATACAATGGTATCGAATAGTAATGAGATAACATCAGAACAGGAAAGTGAAACAAAAGTATCAAATAAAGATGATACAAAAGAAAATGTATTAGAGAAAACAGAAGATACAGTTAACGAAGAAAAAGCGGAACAAACTGTTTCGGAAACAAAAACCGAACCTGAACAGAATGAAAAAAAAGATGAGCAAGGAGAAGAAATTGCATCCGAAAAAAGCAGAGAGGAAAAACCTTTGCTGCCACGAAAAAGGAAGATAGTAAAAAACAATCAGCTTCCAATAACAATTGGAATAGTTGTAGCGATTCTGCTTGCATTGTTTGTATGGAAAGCCTTTTTTAACAATTCGCTAACAGGTCAATGGTTCTATGTACATGACGGACAGTATACAGAAACGTTAGATAATCCTATTGAAACCGGCGACTCAATAGAGAATATAAATAAGTACTCCCAGCGTGTAGTATATGAGTTTACAGATGACGGAAAATGTTCTGTGACATTGGGTACTATGTCTGTGATGGGTGGATATTCAACGTACCAGACAGAAAACGGCAGCATATTATCTGCAAATGTCTATTATCAGTATATGCCATTACTATACGGCAGCTATAAGTACGATTTATCAGGAAATATGTTCACAGGCAGAAAGCTTACAATATTTGGAAACAATGATGATTCAAATATTCTTCTGAAACAGGGCGAAGGCCATAATCCACTGAAACGCTATGATGATGAAAAGCTTGACGATAGACTTACAGGAAAATGGAAAGATCCTGATTATGAGCAGTATTATACATTTACAAAAGACGGACATTTCATTATGGAGATTGAGGGACATCTTAGAATAGATCATGTTTACACAGTTTTTGATGAAGGAATATTAAAGACGAAATACTATGCTGATACAGAGCAGACATATACATATAATTATAGCTTTGATGACGGAGAACTAACCTTTAACGGAATCAAGTTGATTAAAGTAGAGTAATTTAAAGAGGGCGGCTTGAACAAAGTTGCCCTTTTTATATATAGGAGTTGTTTATGAAAAAGAAACAATATATATATGGAATCAGTGCTATACTAATGTGGTCAACACTAGCAACAGTTGTAAAGTTAGTAATGACAGAGATACCGAATTTGGAGGCATTATCAATAAGCAGTTTGATAGCATTTTTCTTTCTTGTTATTACTAATACGATAAATGGAAAAATAAAGGAGTTTCGCAAGTATTCGATAAAGGAAATTGCAATAATGGTATTTTTGGGATTTATAGGGCTGTTCATGTACTCTGCACTATATTATCAGGGAATAGCAATGCTGAGTTCTCAGGAAGCATGCGTATTAAATTACTTATGGCCGATAATGATAGTGTTGTTTTCTTCAATAATACTAAAAGAAAAGCTTACACTTGCAAAGCTTCTTGCTATGATATGTTCATTTATTGGAACGATAATACTTGTATCAGGTGGCAGTAATAATACCTCTGAAAACAAAGCTCCTGGAGTAATATGCTGTATATTGGCAGCAGCATTGTATGGGCTATTCTCTGTACTAAATAAGAAAGCCGATTATAATCAGAATATTGCAATGACAGTAATATGGTTGACTACTGCAATCTTTTCGGGTGTTCTTGGAATAATAACAGAGAAGTGGGTATATATATACGCAAAAGAATGGATAGGAATAATATGGTTAGGGATATTTGTTGACGCAGTTGCTTATTTATTGTGGGCGATTGCATTACGTACTTCAAAAAATACTGCCGAAGTTGCAAACTTAGCATATCTTACACCTTTTATGTCGGTTGTTATCTCTGCGTTAGTTTTAGATGAAAAACTTAATGTAAGAACAATTCTGGCATTGGTATTTATAGTAGGAGGAATATTAATACAAAACATATATGAGTTAAAAAGACAGAGTATTGATAATAATGTATAAAATTTGCATTATGTTAACAAATAAAATCGGACTTTATAGTAAAATTGTATTAAAAAAAGAGGGGTAAATAATCACTATTCACAACTTAAGGAAATATCAAAAAATCAGTGAATGCGTTTTGTTGCATTACGTCTAGAGTTTGCAATATTTCACTGTACTCAAAAAACGCTTAAGTTGTGGACAGTGCATATAAATCTAATAATTTCTGAAATAATATGAAAAAAACTTGAAACTATGTAAAAAAACTATTTAAAGTATAAAAAATATCGGTTGCATTACAGATACTGAGAGGTATTAATATGAGAGAAATGAAAGAATATTGTGTTGGTAAAAGCACAAAAGGAGTCGTTTTTTTTCTATTGATTCTATTAGTGATAATGTTGTTTGTATATGTCTTTGCCGTATATAAAAATAAGAGTATTTTAGATAATTTAATAGTATTAATGCCGTATATGCGTACAGTCTTAACTTGTTTAGTGATTGGTTTTATTATAAAATTTATATTGGGAACAAAGACAAATTTGAAAAAGCGTTTTGACAAATGCATTAAAAAGTTTAAACAAAGAGGTATACTTAGTTATGTTATAGATGACTTTATAAAAATGGTGTCTTATTCTTTAGAAATGGTAATGTAAAAATCGGGCAGCTCTGCCTATTTCTCAAAGAAGAGGGTTGGATTTTTCTCTACGAAGAAATAAGTTCTGTCAGAATGAATATTGTAAAAGAGAGTTATGAATCAGGTGGGGGATTTGACGGATATGTACCTCAGATCTGCGTTGACGGCAAATATTACAATCTCGGTTCATTAAAGACAGACTTAAACGATCCACAATGGACACAGTTTGTAAACTATATTAGATTAAAAGCGCCACATATTACTATTGAATCCACCCCGTATGTAACTTATCAGCCTTCAATTTTTGTGGCATTTTTGATTTGCCAATTGGTAATTTATACAATAATTCATACTGTGCTTTGGTCACTATTATATCGGTTCTTAAGTTGTGGATAGTGGTAAATAATACTAAAGAGGGGGGATATCTATGGCAAAAAGACAAAAGAAAATACACACTGAGAAACAGTCAGAGCAGATAACAAAATCGGTTCGTGAGCTTGTAATTACAGAAGAAGAGAAGATAAAAGCTAACGATACAGGAGGCAAAGCATTTCGTAAGGAAATATATACGTTTCCGATAATACTGCTGGGCAGTTTACTGTATTCGTTTGGAATGAATGTATTTCTCAGACCTCTTCATCTGTATTCAGGTGGAATGATGGGATTTGCACAGCTTATACAGGAAATGCTTACAAGAGGAGGAATATCATTTGAAAGATTTAATGTATCGGGTATAATATATTATCTGATGAATGTTCCTGCAATAATAGTAGCGTTGAAAAGAATGCGCAGACGCTTTATAGTAAAAACACTTTTTGCAGTAACATCAATAACGGTACTACTTTCGGTGATACCAATACCGGAATCAGCAGTTCTTGACGACCGCATAACAAATACAATAATTGCAGGATTGATATGCGGTTCAGGAATAGGCATTATATTGTGGGGTGGTGCTTGCGACGGCGGAATGAACATAGTCGGTATGCTTTTGATTGCAGGAAAAGGAAAAGGAAGCGTAGGAAATATTGGTTTGATAACAAATATAGTTTTATATTCTATAATGCTATTTATTTTTGATCCGGCAACAGTAATATATTCACTGATTTATGCAGTGTTTAATTCCATTGCAGTGGATAAAATACATACTCAAAATATAGCAAGCCAGGTAATGGTTTTCACAAAGCTTAAAGATACTAAACAAATGCAGGTAGATGTAATGGGAAAACTAAACAGAGGTATGACAGAGATATCTGCAAATGGATTGTTTACCGGAGAAAATGTAAGAATATTTCTTATTTTTGTAAGTAAATTTGAAGTAAATAAGCTTAAGAGAATAATCAAAAACTATGATGAGGATTCATTTATAGTCGAAACACCTGTAACAAGAATTGACGGAAACTTTATTAAAAAGATTGCATGAAACAAAATAACCGCAAGTCAAGCAATAATTATTTTGATACCTGAGTAATCTGTATAATTTGTAAAACGTAAAGAGATATAGATTTTTTGTAGAAAGCAACAGTTCTGAATATATACCTTCGATAATAGAAATAAGATTTTTTGAAATTAATATATGAAAAAGGAGCATATTTATGAGAATAAAAACAAAGAACACAAAAAATAAGGGAAAAAAGATCTGGAAAATTCCGCTTGGTATTTTGGCAGGACTGGCAATAATAGTAGTAGTTTACCTTGCATATATAATGATAAGTTACAATCGAATAGAAGACAACTTACCATTGGATTCACAAGGAAAAGCATTACATGAGATGGCAAAAACAGATACGGAATATACAGCAATAACTTACAACTTAGGATTTGGAGCATATACGCAGGATTTTACATTTTTTATGGATGGAGGAACGCAGTCCTGGGCAAACTCAAAAGAGAGCGTTATTGATTGTATAAATGGAGATATACAGCTATTAAAGGCTCATAATCCGGATATCACACTTTTGCAGGAAGTTGACATTGATTCTACTAGAAGCTATCATGTTAATGAAGTATCACAGATCAGAAACGAATTTAACGATTATTCGTCAACGTTGGCGATAAACTTTCATTCAGCGTTTTTGTTTTATCCGATATGGCAGCCACATGGGGCGTCAAACTCAGGATTGTTGACTCAAAGCAATATGCAGATAACATCGGGACTTAGACGAAGTCTACCGATAGCAGAAACCGTAAAAAAGATAGTAGATCTTGATAGATGTTATTCTATTAATAGGATAAATGTAGAGAATGGTAAAGAATTGGTAATAATAAATGCACATCTTTCAGCCTACGGAACCAACGGAGATCTTCAAGAAAAGCAGATAAAGATGTTATTTACAGATATGAGCAGTGAATATGATAAGGGAAATTATGTAATCTGCGGAGGAGATTTTAACCATGATTTTCCGGGAAATTCAAAGGAAGTATTTAACAAAGATTTAACAGAGGAACATAGTTGGGCGGCTGATTTTCCTGATGAAATGATACCTGAGCATTTCAAGAAGATCAGTGACTATGAAAGTGGTCTAATAACTCCGTCATGCAGAAACTGCGATAAGCCATATGGCCCTGATTGTTACACAGTTATAGTTGACGGATTTATTGTATCAGATAATATTGAAGTTACATATAATGATGTTATAGATAGTCAATTTATGTTTACTGACCATAATCCCGTAAAAATGAAATTTATGTTAAAGTAATATTATTGCGAAGTAGAAAAATTTTTTAAGAAGTTTTTGATAGTATTATACAAATAATTACTAATTTTATTAAAAATTCTCTGCTTGACAAAATTAGAAAAAAGGAATATAATACATACATAGCAAAACGGCAATGACGTCGGACTTAGAGTTCTGTCATAGTCGTTTTGCTTTTTTTAATAATACCGGCGGCAATGGGGTTGTCGGGAGCTTAATAATAAATTGATAAGCTCTCAACTCCATTGCCGCATTTTTTATTATTTTTGAAGAAATTCCATACACCGAAAAAACGGATGTATGTTTACATAAATAATAAATAAGAAAAGAAGTGGTTATTATGACAAACACAAACGTAACTGAATTGTTCTCTGATGTCAATACCATGTGGACGCTAATCGGAGCAGCACTTGTATTTTTTATGCAGGCGGGCTTTGCAGCAGTAGAAGCAGGTTTTACACGTTCTAAGAACAGCGGCAACATTATCATGAAAAACCTAATGGATTTTTCGATAGGTACTCCACTGTATTGGTTGGTAGGATTTGGCATAATGTTTGGAACACAGTCGGCGATATTTGGCGGAATTGATTTTTTTACAAGAGGCGATTACAGTGCTATATTACCGGAAGGAGTAAGCTTTTTTGCATACTTTATTTTCCAGACTGTATTCTGTGCAACCGCTGCAACAATAGTATCGGGTGCTATGGCGGAGAGAACGAAGTTTTCATCATATTGTATTTATTCGGCAGTAATAAGCCTTGTAATTTATCCGGTATCAGGACATTGGATCTGGGGCGGCGGCTGGCTTTCACAGTTAGGATTTCATGATTTTGCGGGTTCGACAGCAGTACATATGCTTGGTGGTTTGTGTGCGCTTATCGGAGCAGCAATACTTGGAGCACGAATCGGTAAGTATGGCAAGGATGGCAAGCCAAAGGCAATTCCAGGTCACAATATTCCATTAGGTGCGCTTGGTGTATTTATACTTTGGTTCTGCTGGTTTGGATTTAACGGTGGTTCAACAGTATCAATGACAAACGGCGGTGCCGAGCTTGCTTCAAAGGTATTTGTAAACACAAATTTAGCGGCTGCGGTTGCAACTCTTGCAACAATGATTATTACATGGATCAGATACAAGAAGCCTGATGTTTCCATGACACTTAACGGATCTCTTGCAGGACTTGTTGCAATAACTGCAAGTTGTGACTGTGTAAATTTATGGGCTGCAGCAGTAATAGGATTAATATCTGCATTTGCTGTTGTATTTGGAATTGAATTTGTTGACAAGGTACTTAAAGTAGATGATCCGGTAGGTGCAGTAGGTGTACACTTCTTAAATGGTCTGTTAGGAACACTGTTGACAGGAGTGTTTGCATCAAATGAATGGTTGTCAGAAAACGGTATTACAAGAGGATATTTTATAGGAATTCAGTGTTTAGGAGCAATAGCAGTTATTCTTTGGGGTGGAATTACTATCACAGTGACATTCCTAATAATAAAGAAAACGATAGGACTTCGAGTATCAAGGGAAGAAGAACTTCAGGGACTTGATTTTCCGGAGCATGGACTTCTCAGCGCTTATGCGGATTTTCAGCCAATATTTGCAACAATGTCCGCCCCCACAAAGAACGGCAGTGCAGATGTAAAGGCAGAAAAGAAGGTAGATATCGACGAAGCTGTACCGGTAGTATTAAGAACTCCAAAAACAGTAACAGCTTCAGATGTAAAGCTTACAAAGATAGAAATATTTGTACGTCAGGAATGTTTCGAGTCGCTTAAGCAGGCGATGCTTGACATAGGAATAACAGGTATGACAGTAACAAACGTACTTGGATGCGGTGTACAGAAGGGTAAGCCGTCATATTACAGAGGTGCAGTTCAGGAGATAACGTTACACCCAAGAGTACAGGTTGAGATAGTTGTAAGCAAGATTCCTGTAAAAACAGTAATAGAAGCAGCAAAGAGTGTAATGTACACAGGTCATACAGGAGACGGTAAGATATTTGTATATGATGTAGAAAATGTAGTTAAGGTACGCACAGGAGAAGAAGGTGTAGATGCTCTGCAGGATGAAGAGCAGTATTAACATTACAAAACTGTTGTAAGAAATATCTGACTATATAGAAATATTTCAAAAATGCATAATTCCAAAATCAATCCTGCATAATTACAGCTAAAAAAACAAAAATATTATTTATAAATGCCTATAATTCATTAATTGTGTTATTGACAAATGAAACGATTTTTAGTACAATAGTTTCGTTGAAGAAATGGGCAAAGGCGTTCATTGCAGGGGAAAACTATTCCCTCTTGCAGTGGACGTCTTTTTTATTTGAAAATACATGTTTTTTGTTTAAAACAAGTATTATTTATGTATTGCCTATCAAATGCAGAAGAAAGTTTTGTGTTATTGCAAATGATGAGCAGTCAAAAAAACCAGCATTATGTGAGGAGATTTGATTATGTATTATTCTTATCATGACGTTGTACAGTTTATCGAGGAGAATGACATTAGGTTCATAAAGCTTGCATTTGTCGATATTGCAGGAATTCAAAAAAACATTTCAATTATGCCTTCAGAATTAAAGCGAGCTTTTGAGGACGGGATAGCTTTTGATGCGTCAAGCATCTATGGTTTTGGTGATGAGGAAAGATCCGATTTGTTTTTAAAGCCAATACCTCAGACGATACAGATATTGCCATGGAGACCTGATAACGGCAGAGTAGCAAGGATGTTTTGCAATATAATTAAGCCTGACGGAACGCCGTTTGAACTTGACAGCCGAAAGCTGCTTCAAAATGCAGTAGAGATGGCGAAATCTAAAGGTCTGACATTTAATTTTGGAGCGGAGTTTGAGTTTTATTTATTTAAGCGTGACGAGAAAGGTGCGGCAACAAAGGAACCATATGATAATGCAGGATACATGGATATTGCACCCGAAGATAAAGGCGAAGACATTCGCCGTGATATATGTTTTACACTACTTGATATGGATATATATCCGGAAAGCTCTCATCATGAGATGGGGCCGGGACAAAATGAGATTGATTTCAAGTATAGTGACGCTCTTTCGTCCGCTGACAATGCTGTCATATTTAAGACAGTAGTACAGTCCGTATCTGATATAAACGGTCTGTGTGCAGATTTTTCACCACGACCTTTAAGTGATAAAAGCGGCAACGGTCTGCATATTAATATGTCAGTAAAATCTGTTGACGGAGAAGATTATTTCACAGAAGTACTTGCAGGACTTTTGAAGCATGCAGCCGAAATGACAGCATTTCTTAATCCAAGTGATGCTTCTTATAAGAGGCTTGGCAGAGATAAAGCTCCAAAATATATAACGTGGTCACATGAAAACCGCTCTCAGCTGGTGCGTATTCCGGCAGCAAAAGGAGAGTATCGCCGAATGGAGCTGCGTTCACCGGATCCAACGGTTAACCCGTACGTTGCATTCACACTGCTTATTGCAGCTGCACTTGATGGTATCGAGAACAAACTTGTACCGCCTGAGGCAGTTGATCATAATCTTTATACTGTAGGACCGGAAGTAACGAGTAAGCTTTCACTTTTGCCGCAGTCATATGAACAGGCAAAAGAACTTGCTATAAAAAGTGAATTTATCAGAAATAGTATACCACTAGGCTTTCTGAGATAATATCATATAAAGTTTAATACCAGAAATAGAATTGTGAATTGAAGAGTATACTTGAAAAGAGGTGATTTTGTGCAGGAAGAGTGCTGTTGTGTGATGATAGTATCTACAAATAATAAGGTGATAGATTTTATAAAAACGTTTTTGCCGCAAAACAAGTTTTATCCTGTAATAGTATCGGCAAATGCAGCAGAAGCAAGAAGAACCCTGCGCAGAACACCAATAGATATTGTGATAATTGACACGCCGCTTCCGGATGAATTTGGAACAAAACTTGCGGAAGATATGTCAAAAGAATGTGCGGTAGCAGTAATAGTAAAGCCTGAACTTGTTGAGCGAACGGTCTATAAACTTGAACCGCACGGAGTAATAACGCTTTCAAAAATGCTTCAAAGATCAATATTTCAGCAGACGCTACTAATTCTTGCTTCATCAGTTTCCAAGATGAAAAAGCTGTGGAGAGATAATTCCGAACTAAAACTGAAACTTAGAGATTTAAAGCTAATAACATATGCAAAAAGCTTGCTGATAACAGAAAAAGGAATGACTGAGGACGAGGCACATCGTTATATAGAAAAAACAGCTATGGATAAAGGCATGAAAAAGAGCGACGCAGTAAAAATAATAATAGATGAACTTTCAAATAAATAGATCGTAGTAAAAATAATATAAACCAAAGAGGTAACTAAACAATGACTAAGTATATTTTTGTGACGGGCGGCGTAGTATCAGGGCTTGGAAAGGGTATTACTGCGGCGTCGTTGGGAAGGCTTTTAAAGTCAAGAGGCTTGAAGATAGCCGCTCAGAAGCTTGATCCGTACATAAACGTAGATCCGGGTACAATGAGCCCGTATCAGCATGGTGAGGTATTTGTAACCGATGACGGAGCTGAAACGGATCTTGATCTGGGGCATTACGAGCGTTTTATAGACGAAGATCTGAATAAGTATTCAAACCTAACAACAGGCAAGGTGTATTGGAATATTCTCAATAAAGAACGCCGTGGGGAGTTTCTTGGAGAAACAGTACAGGTTATTCCGCATGTAACGAATGAGATAAAACATTTTATATATAATGTAGGAAAAAAGAGCGATGCAGATGTAGTAATAACCGAAATAGGTGGAACAACAGGAGATATTGAGAGCCAACCATTTATCGAAGCAATACGACAGGTAGGACTTGAAGTTGGGCAGGAGAATGTATGTTATATTCATGTAGCTTTAGTACCGTATCTGAAATGTTCGGATGAGCATAAGACAAAGCCTGTTCAACACTCTGTAAAGGAACTTCAGGGAATGGGAATAAAACCCGATATTATTGTTCTTCGCTGTGACGAACCGCTTGAAGAGAATATTTTCAAGAAGATATCGCTATTTTGCAATGTTACAGAGGATTGTGTAATTCAGAATATGAATGTTCCGGTACTGTATGAAGCACCAATGATGCTTGAAAAATCCCATCTATCCGATGCAGTTTGTAAAAAGCTTGCACTTAAAACGTCGGAACCCGATTTTTCTGAATGGACTACATTGCTGGAGAATATTCGGAACCGAAATAAACACGTGACTGTCGGTATAGTTGGAAAATACGTACAGCTTCACGATGCATATCTTTCAGTAATTGAGGCCATACATCATGCCGGATATGCTTGCAAAGCTTATACCGACATAAAGTGGATTGATAGTGAGAGTATAACGGACGAAAATGCCGTTGAAATATTAAGCGGTTGTGACGCAATAATTGTTCCCGGTGGTTTTGGTGAAAGAGGCATACCTGGAATGATAAGTACAGCAAGATATGCAAGGGAAAACAATGTACCGTTTCTTGGAATATGTTTAGGAATGCAGGTAGTTGTAATAGAGTTTGCAAGAAATGTTTGCAGTCTTGAGAACGCAAACTCCGGCGAATTTGCACCCGATTCCCAACATAAGGTTATAGACCTTATGCCGGAACAGAACAATAGCATTAATAAAGGCGGTACAATGCGATTGGGTGCATACCCGTGTATTGTATCTGAAAACACAAGAATGTACGAGTGTTATAAATCAATAACAATAAGCGAACGTCACCGCCATCGCTATGAATTTAATAATGATTACAGAGAGATTCTAACGGAAAGCGGCCTAATAATAAGCGGTACATCTCCGGACGGTGTTATTGTAGAGACAGTTGAGATAGAAGAAAACGATTTCTATGTTGGCGTTCAGTTTCACCCTGAGTTTAAGAGCCGCCCAAATAAGGCACATCCGTTGTTTAAAGGTTTGATAAATGCTGCATTGAAAAGAGAGGTCGATCATAATGAATAATACATTATACAGAGAAGAGTTTGAACATGATGCCTGTGGAATAGGCGCAGTTGTAAGCATAAAGGGAGAGCAGAGCCACAGTATAGTGAGCGACGCACTTTCTATTGTAGAAAAGCTTCAGCACAGAGCAGGAAAAGACGCAGAAGGGAAGACAGGAGACGGAGTAGGTATTCTTGTACAAGTATCACACGATTTTTTTAAGCTTGCAGCAGCCGAGGCAGGAATAACACTACCAGGAGAGCGTGAATACGGTGTAGGAATGTTTTTCTTCCCACAAAGTGAGTTGAAATGTAGTCAGGCAAAGAAAATGCTTGAAATTATCAGTTCTAAGGAAGGCGCTCAGCTTTTGGGTTGGAGAGAAGTTCCGGTTGACAGTACAGCAATCGGTAAAAGAGCGCTTGACTGTATGCCAAGGATTATGCAGTGTTTTGTAAAAAAGCCTGATAACATAAATAAAGGAATTGATTTTGATAGGGTATTATACGTTATACGCAGAGAGTTTGAACAGTCAAACGATAATACCTATGTATGTTCTTTTTCATCCAGAACTATTGTTTATAAGGGTATGTTCCTTGTAGATCAGCTCAGACGATTCTACTTGGATCTTCAAAGTGAGAGTTTTAAGAGTGCATTGGCACTGGTACACTCAAGGTTTTCAACAAATACAAATCCGTCATGGGAGAGAGCACACCCGAATCGTGTAATTCTCCATAACGGTGAGATAAACACTATCAGAGGAAATGCCGACAGAATGCTTGCCCGTGAAGAAACAATGACAAGCACGGTAATGCAGGACCGCATAGACAGGGTATTGCCTGTAATAAGTGCAACAGGTTCAGACTCTGCAATGCTTGATAACACATTAGAATTTTTGATGATGAACGGAATGGATCTTCCAAAAGCAGTAATGGTAACAATACCGGAGCCATATACAAATGACAAGACGATTTCGCGCGAAAAACGAGATTTTTATCATTATTATTCAACTATGATGGAGCCTTGGGACGGTCCTGCTGCGATTTTGTTTACAGATGGAGATACTGTTGGTGCAGTGCTTGACAGAAATGGTCTCAGACCATCAAGATATTATGTAACGAACGATGATATGCTGATACTATCATCTGAGGTAGGAGTTTTGCCGATTGACAATGAGCGAATTATCAGTAAAAGCCGACTTCAACCCGGTAAAATGCTGCTTGTAGATTTAAACGCAAAGCGTATTATTTCCGATGAGGAGTGCAAGTTAAGATATGCGTCAGCTGCACCATATGGAGAGTGGCTTGACAGTAATCTAGTAAGACTTTCTGAGTTGCCGATACCTAATCACAAGGTAGAAAACCATACACAACAGCAGCGTGACAGATTATACAAAGCGTTTGGATACAACTATGAGCAGATTCGAGATTCGATACTTCCAATGGCAAAGAACGGTATAGAGGCAACAGCGGCAATGGGTACAGATATACCACTTGCAGTTCTTTCCGAGAAACACCAGCCATTATTTTCATATTTTAAGCAAATTTTCGCACAGGTTACAAATCCGCCTATGGACGCAATAAGAGAAAGTATAGTAACAGACACTACTGTATATGTAGGATCGGACGGTAATCTTCTTGAAGAGAAGGCTGATAATTGCACAATGCTTGAAATTCATAATCCGATACTGACAAGTGTAGATCTGATGAAGATTAAAGCGATAAATCATAAGGGATTTAAAGCAGCTACTGTATCGCTTTTGTATTATAAGAATACACCTCTTGAAAGGGCACTTGACAGGCTTTTTGTATCCTGTGACAGAGAATACAGAAACGGAGCAAATATAATTATTTTGTCTGACAGAGGCGTAGATGAGAACCATGTAGCTATCCCATCACTTCTTGCTGTTTCGGCTATGGAACAGTATTTGATCAGGACAAAAAAGCGTACAGCTATTTCAATAATACTAGAGAGTGCGGAACCGTGCGAGGTACACCATTTTGCAGCACTATTGGGATATGGTGCAAGAGCTGTTAATCCTTATCTTGCACAGGAGTGTATTTCGGAGTTGATAGACAAAGGTTTACTTGACAAAGACTATCATACAGCAATAAAGGACTACAATACAGCAGTTCTAAACGGAATAGTAAAAATAGCTTCCAAAATGGGTATTTCAACAATTCATTCCTATCAGTCGTCACAGATATTTGAGGCAGTTGGAATAAGACAGGATGTAATTGATAAATATTTCACAAATACAGTGAGCCGCGTGGGAGGTATCGGACTGAAGGAAATAGGAGAAGGTGTTGAGTGGAGACACGATCACGCTTTTGATCCGCTTGGACTTGGAGTTGATACTGCAACGGACAGTGTAGGAACACACAAGCTTAGATCCGGTCACGATAAAGAGGATCATATGTATGCCCCTGAAACAATAATTGCACTTCGAGAGGCTGCACAAACGGGTAACTATGAACGATTTAAAGAGTACACGTCAATGGTTGACAGCGAAAACGTACCGCATACATTAAGGGGACTGATGGAGCTTGTTTATGATGAAAGCAAGTCAATTCCGATAGAAGAGGTTGAACCGGTTGAAACTATTGTAAAGAGATTTAAGACAGGTGCGATGAGTTATGGATCCATATCACAGGAGGCACATGAATGTTTGGCAAAGGCCATGAATATGCTTGGAGGAAAGTCAAATTCAGGTGAGGGTGGCGAAATGCCTGAACGTCTTGGAACAGACAGAAACAGTGCCATAAAGCAGGTAGCATCAGGTCGTTTTGGAGTAACAAGTGAATATCTGCTTAGTGCGGAAGAGATACAGATCAAAATGGCTCAGGGAGCAAAGCCCGGAGAGGGCGGACATCTTCCCGGAAGAAAGGTATATCCGTGGATAGCAAAAAACAGGTATTCAACACCGGGAGTATCACTGATCTCACCTCCGCCACACCATGATATTTATTCAATAGAAGATCTTGCACAGTTGATATATGACCTAAAAAACGCAAACAGGAGAGCCAGAATATCAGTAAAGCTTGTAAGTGAAGCAGGAGTAGGAACGATTGCCGCAGGTGTAGCAAAAGCAGGTGCACAGGTTGTGTTGATTTCAGGATACGACGGTGGAACAGGCGCAGCACCGGTAAGTTCGATACATAATGCAGGATTACCATGGGAGCTTGGCCTTGCAGAAACTCATCAGACATTAATTAAAAACGGACTTCGCTCAAGGGTAATAATTGAAACAGATGGTAAACTCATGAGTGGAAAAGATGTAGCTGTTGCAGCAATGTTGGGAGCGGAGGAGTTTGGTTTTGCAACTGCACCGCTTGTAACAATGGGCTGTGTGATGATGCGTGTGTGCAATCTTGACACATGTCCTGTCGGAATAGCAACTCAGAACCCAGAGCTTAGAAAGCGTTTTTGTGGAAAACCGGAATATGTAGCAAACTTTATGCGATTTATTGCACAGGAATTACGTGAGATAATGGCAAAGCTTGGAGTTAGAACAGTAAGTGAACTAGTGGGCAGAACAGATTTGCTAAGAGTTAAGGAAACTCAGGTAACACATCGTGCAGAAATGGTTGATTTATCTTCGATACTGTCAGGTGAGTTTTTGGGAAGCGAGAAAAAGAGTTTTGATCCTGCAGATGTTTTTGACTTTGAACTTGAAAAGACAATAGATGAAAGTAAATTGCTGCCTGAATTCTCAAAGGCAATGAAGAATCATACAAAGAAAACCGTAAGAGTAAACGTAACAAGTACAGATAGAACACTTGGAACGATATTCGGTTCAGTTTTAACGGAAAAATTTGGAGATACGCTTGATGATGATTTCTACACTGTACAGTGTACAGGTGGCGGAGGTCAGTCTTTCGGAGCGTTTATACCAAAAGGATTGACGTTACGACTGGAAGGTGACTCTAACGATTATTTCGGAAAGGGACTTTCCGGTGGTAAGCTGATAGTATATCCTCCAAAAGACAGCATGTTTAAAGCCGAAGAAAACATTCTAATAGGTAACGTAGCACTTTATGGCGCAACAAGCGGAGAAGCATATATTAATGGAATTGCAGGAGAGCGTTTTTGCGTAAGAAATTCAGGTGCATACGCAGTATGTGAGGGTGTTGGCGACCATGGTTGTGAGTACATGACTGGAGGAAGAGTTGTAATTCTTGGAAACGTAGGACGCAATTTTGCGGCAGGTATGAGCGGAGGTATTGCTTATGTTCTTGATGAAAAACATGATCTTTACTTAAAGTTGAATAAAGAACTTGTAACTATGAGCGACGTTTCAGAAAAGCACGATGTAGAGGAACTCAGAACGATGATAGAGAATCATTATACAGCGACAGGTTCACCGCTTGCACAAAAGATACTTGCAGGATTTGATACATATCTTCAGCGTTTCAAAAAAATAATTCCGAACGATTACAGCAAGATGCTTTCATTGATAGCAAGCTATGAGGAAAAAGGTTTTGATCACGATCAGTCAGTAATGGAAGCATTCAACACTGTTCAAGGGGGTAAATAAGATGGGAAAGCCAACAGGATTTCTTGAATATACAAGGGAGAACAATACGACAGTATCTCCCAAAACAAGGATAAAAAACTATAATGAGTTTCACGCACCTCTTAATATGGAGGAACGTGCACAGCAGGCGGCTCGTTGCATGAACTGCGGCGTACCGTTCTGCCAGTCGGCGATGAAGCTTAACGGAATGGTTTCTGGCTGTCCGCTACATAACTTAATACCGGAATGGAATGATGAGTTATATAACGGACACTTTGAACATGCACTTCGACGTTTGCTCAAAACAAACTGTTTTCCTGAATTTACAGGAAGAGTATGCCCTGCACTTTGTGAGGCAGCATGTACCTGCGGAATGAACGATGATCCTGTAACGGTACACGACAATGAGCTTGCGATAATTGAATATGGTTTTTCGCATGGTTTTGTAGAGCCGATGCCCCCTGAGGTCAGAACTGATAAGCGAGTTGCAGTAATCGGTTCAGGACCTTCTGGACTTGCATGTGCAGAAATGCTCAATAAAAGAGGGCATAATGTAACAGTGTTTGAGAGAGAGGATCGTCCGGGCGGACTTCTAATGTATGGAATACCAAATATGAAGCTTGATAAAAGCATAGTACTCAGACGTATTCGACTTATGGAGCAGGAGGGAGTAGAGTTCCGAACGGGCTGTGATATTGGAGCTGATATTTCGGCTGAACAGATTATTAATGAATATGATGCAGTTGTATTGTGCTGTGGAGCATCAAAGCCACGATCGCTAAGTATTGAGGGTGCTGATCTTAAAGGAATACATTTTGCGGTAGATTTCCTTAAATCCACAACAAAGGCACTATTAAACGAAGAATACGAGAATAGCAGATTTATCAGTGCAAAAGATAAGAATGTAATAGTAGTAGGCGGAGGAGATACAGGAAATGATTGTGTCGGAACATGTATGCGACACGGCTGTAAGTCTGTAACTCAGCTTGAAATGATGCCAAAGCTTCCTGATAGCAGAACTCCTGATAATGCATGGCCACAGTGGCCGAGAGTATGCAAAACTGATTACGGTCAGGAGGAAGCAGCAGCAGTTTTTGGCAGTGATCCGAGAGTTTATCAAACAACAATAAAAAAGTTGATTGGCGATGATGAAGGTAATGTGTGTGCGGCCGAACTTGTCAGTTTAACATTTCAGAAAGACGAGACAACTGGTAGAAATGTAATCAAAGAGGTTGAAGGCAGCGAACGTACTGTAAGTGCTGATATGGTTCTTATTGCAGCAGGATTCATAGGTGCTTGCGATTATGTGACAAATGCATTTGGAGTTGAAACAACTCAGAGAAACACAATAGCAACAGCACAGGGACGTTTTGCAACAAATATAGAAAAAGTGTTTGCCGCAGGAGATATGCACAGAGGACAGAGTCTTGTTGTTTGGGCGATTTCAGAAGGAAGAGCTGCGGCACGAGAGATAGATGAATTCCTTATGGGCTATACAAATATGATATAAACTGGAGGTAAAATCAATGCTGCAATTTACAAAAATGCAGGGACTTGGCAACGATTATATATATTTTGACTGCGTGAGAAATGAAACACCAAATGATCCGCAGTCGCTTTCAATAAAACTCTCAGATCGTCATTTTGGTATCGGATCGGACGGGATAGTGCTGATAATGCCATCTGAAAAAGCTGATTTCAGAATGAGAATGTTCAACGCAGACGGTAGTGAGGGTGCAATGTGCGGAAACGCATCAAGATGTATTGCAAAGTTTGTATATGAGCGTGGTCTAACGGATAAGACAGATATTACTCTTGAAACAAAATCCGGAATAAAGCGTCTAATGATTACGAATGACGGTAATATGGTAAAAAGTGTAACCGTTGATATGGGTACTCCGAAAGTTGGTGCAGTTTCTCAGCAAATTGAAACAGAGTACGGTAAATATACTTATACATTTGTAGATATGGGCAATCCCCATTGTGTGATATTTACTGATACAGAAGTTTCAAAGTTGGAGCTTGAAAAAATCGGACGTCCGCTTGAAAATCACACACTTTTTCCGGATAGGGCGAATATAGAGTTTATTAATATATGCGGAGAAAACGACTTGAGTATGCGTGTATGGGAGCGTGGCAGCGGAGAAACACTTGCCTGTGGTACAGGAGCATGTGCGGCAGTAACGGCTGCTTGTGTGAATGGATTTGCTAAACAAGGTATGCCTGTAAATGTTCATCTAAAGGGAGGCACGCTTGAAATCACTTATACGGGTGAAAAAGTATTAATGACAGGCGGTGCGGAATTTGTTTTTAGCGGTGAAGTGGAGGAATAGTAATGAAGATCAATAAGAGTTTTGATAATCTTGTACCAAGTTATCTTTTTGCAAAGGTTGCAGAAAAGACAGAAAAGTATGCAGCTTCAAATCCCGACGCTAAAATAATAAGAATGGGAATAGGCGATGTAACTTTACCCCTTGCACCGATAGTAGTAGAAGCTATGAAAAAGGCAGCAGACGAGATGGGGAAAAAAGAAACCTTCAAAGGTTATCCAAGTTATGAGGGTTATGAATTCTTAAGAGATGCAATTAGCAATTACTATGCATCGTTTGGTGTAAGTGTGTTGCCTGATGAGATTTATGTAAACGACGGAGCGAAAAGCGACTGTGGAAATATAGGCGATATATTCTCAGCGGATAACAAAGTGCTGGTTGCAGATCCTGTTTACCCGGTTTACGTTGATACAAACATAATGGCAGGCAGGCAGATTATGTATGCTCCGTCATCAAAGGCGAATGGATTTTGTGCTATGCCTGATAGCACCGTACATGCAGATATAATCTATCTTTGTTCACCTAACAATCCAACAGGAGCTGCATATTCAGAGGAACAGCTTTCGCAGTGGGTAAGCTACGCACTTGAAAATGATGCGGTAATTCTCTATGATGCGGCATATGAGGCATTTATAACAGATGACAGTCCGCGGAGTATCTTTGCAGTAGATGGTGCAAGAAAATGTGCTATTGAGTTTTGTTCTCTTTCCAAAACAGCAGGATTTACAGGAGTACGCTGTGGCTATACAGTTATTCCAAAAGAACTTGAACGTGACGGACATAATATAGGCAAGCTCTGGTACAGACGTCAGTCAACAAAATTCAACGGCGTATCATACCCGGTTCAGCGTGCTGCACAAGCAGTTTTTTCACCTGAGGGACAGCGTCAGACAAGAGAAAACATTGAGTATTACAGACGTAATGCAGGAGTGATAATGAAGACAATGGACGATCTTGGAATTGAATATACAGGTGGAAAAAATTCTCCGTATATTTGGATTAGCTGTCCAAATGAAATGAACAGTTGGGAGTTTTTTGATCTTCTTCTTGAGAAAGCTAATGTTGTTGCAACTCCCGGTGAGGGATTTGGAGAATGCGGAAAAGGTTGTATGAGATTTACTTCGTTTGCCGGATATGAAGAGACAAAAGAAGCTATGAGAAGAATAAAAGCATGTTGGTCTGAGCTTACAAAATAAAAGATAATGAAAACAAAAAGTCGTATTCTCTTATCTAAAAAGAGTAGTACGACTTATGTGTTTTTGTGATAAACACTACGAATATAGTGTTTATATTTTGTTAATTATTGTTAAGTGATATTATAAATCGGTTGACAAAAATGTGTGTTTAAGGTATGATAAAAGAAAGATATTTTTGCATAAACTATCCGTATGGTATTTTTGTTTTCAATGAATGAATACTAATAGAGCTGTGAAACAAAGATATTCATACAGATAGGATATTAAAGAGGAGGATAAAAAATGAAGAGTGAAAAAATCTACTGCAAAACGATATGTGTTATACTCTCAATGCTTTTCATTTTGTCGTTGTTTCCATCAGTTTCGTATGCAGAAATACAAAACTATGAGGCAACGACTAACGAAAAAAACGATACTTTTCTAATACAGTCAGAAAAGAATAATGAAGTAAAGGGAGAAGTATCAGACAACAGTATAATTAAGCGAAATAACCGTATCAGAAATTATACAGAACCTGATGAAATAAATTCAACAAGTCTGATTGTGTTTGCTGATGATGGTATTTCTATGGACAAAAATGCTAACATCACACAGATAGATGACAGCATTTATCTGTTGGAATATCCGGATACATCTTCAGCAAGAGATGCATATGAGGAAAACATACTTAAATCCGATTATATTGAAGAGAATATTCAATTCACGGTATCCTCATCAGGAAAAAACGAAAGTGTTGATATCAATAAATATGCTAATAAATTATCCGGCGGAATAATTGATAAAAGCACCATCGCTCTCATTGATACGGGAGTAAGTGAGAACTCAAATGTAGTACAGAGAGTTTCAGTAATAGGAGATTTGCCTGATGACGACAATGGTCACGGTGACCATATGCTTTCGTGTATATTAGAACAAAATCCAAACGCAAAGGTAATATCGGTTAAAGCGTTGGACGCAGCAGGTAATGCTACTGCTGCAGATATATATTCAGCGATCGAATATGCTGTTTACAGAGAAGATGTATCGATAATAAACCTATCGGTATCTGCGTTATCCTCTGAAGGTAGCTATCTAATAGAAAAGGCAGTCAATGATGCATTAGGCAAGGGTATTATTGTAGTAGGAGCAGCTGGAAATAATAATACTGACGCTATATACACTGTACCAGGTTGTATTGAAAATGTAGTGATTGCAGGTGCGTGTGACGAAAATGGTAATAAAACAAAATCATCTAATTACGGAGAATCAGTTGATTACTATTTAAAAGCAGAAAGCACATCACAGGCAGCCGCAAAGCTTACAGGATTTATATCGTTAAATGGTGTATCAGCAATAGATAACAATGTTAATAACGGTTTGATTTTTAAGAGCAGTAGTGTGCAAATTAATTCCGAAGTAAAAACTGTCAGCGAAAAATTTTCTGCAGCAGATTATATAGCTTCCGGAACATCAGGAACATGTACATGGACGATAGATGCAAACGGTTTGCTAACGATAAGTCCAACAAGTGGAGACGAAGGTATATTAGAAGACGCTTGTCCGTGGGCAGACTATGTAAGCAGTATCAAGAAAGCAGTATTTACAGGAACAGTTTATTCGGGCACATCATGTAAAAATATGTTTTCAAAATGCGCTAATCTAACAGAGATAGAGTTTGGTAATTTTGATACATCGAATTGTACTGATATGTCAAATATGTTTCAAGGCTGCTATAAACTGAAGGCATTGGATCTGTCGGGCTTTGATACGACAAAAGTAGAAAATATGTATTCAATGTTTTTTAACTGTATATCAATGCAAACGCTTAACCTGGGTAATAATTTCAGCACAGGAAATGTATATGATATTCCTGTACAATGGCAGTATCGTGGTGTTGCATATATGTTTGCAGGATGTTCAAGTCTTGAAAAACTGTCTTTGGGTAATAAATTCGATGTAAGCAAATGTTATTGGTTTTACGGAGTATTTGAGGGCTGCACAAGTATGACTTCAATAGATTTTGGAGATGCATTTGATGCAAGTAATGGTGTGTATTTTTCTAACATGTTTGCCCATTGTACCAGTTTAACGACACTTGATTTGACAAAGGTTCAGCTAAAAAACCCAAGTCCATATTATTTAGATGGATTTTTAGCAGGAGATATATATCTGGAAAAACTGATTTTCGGCGAAGTAATGAATTTCAATAATGTTACATCAGCTATGCCTGAGGGTACATACTGGAAACGTGAATCAACAGGAGAGGTTTTATCAGCAGAGGAAATAGTTTCCATGCCTAAGAATACTTTAATGGCAGGAACATATATACAGCTCAATCTTCTTGATACGACATTAAGAGATGCGACATATACTTCTAACGGTACGTTAGGTGATATGAACGGTAATGAGTTACAAACAGATTATCCTTTCAAAGGCTACTGTATCAACCTTCACCGCAATGGAGTAGGTTCATTGCTAACCAAAACTCTGATGACTGATGATGAAGAGAATGCTGCAAGTTTCCTATGTACAGAAAGCCAGGGAAGTGTTCATGGTTATGATCCGCTTGGAAACTCCATGCGACAGGCACTTTTAACACTGATTTATTTCGGTTATCCTAACGACGGAGCAGGTATTCAAGCAGAGTACGATATTTCTGATGAGGATTATATAAATATAACACAGGAAGCTATTTGGGATTTTACTGATAGATATAATAATAAACTTGGTGCGGAAAAATTTGAGGGTAAGGCTCTTAGTGCATATAATGCACTGCTGTCAAAGAAGTATTCCGATATTCCGAATGGTGATAATTATGACCTGTATATCTATAAAGCTCAAGATGATGGTAAGCAAAGTTTGCTTGCTGTTCCGGGAATAGAGAATAAAAACGAATTGTACGGAGGCGTTCAGGTATATAAAGGATTCTCTCAGCAAAAGGACGATGAGAGAAAATATGCATTAAAAGGTGCAAAGTTTGCCGTTTACGATATGAACGACAACGAGAAAAAGGTAGCTGAATTTACTACAAACTACTATGGAGTAGCAGGAATCTTTGTAATGGATAAAGATAACGGTCTTCCTGCTGGTGATTACAAGGTTTGTGAAATACAAGCACCAAACGGATATGATATTACCGATGATTTCTACACATTTACAATCTCAGAAAATGAAAAAATAGTAAATGTCGGAAAACTCAACGGCGAAGGCGACGATGTAGTGATGGAGTTTTACGACGCTCCGAATCCAAACCAAAAAGGCGGCGGAATCAGAGTGAGAAAAATCTCAGATAATGGTGATCCGCTTATAGGCGCAGAGTTTACTGTTTACAATTCCGATGATGAAGAGGTTACCACAATAGTAACAAACGAGAACGGTATAGCAATGACAGGTCAGAGAGAATTGAAAATAGATGGAGAATCAACAACATATTATGTTAAAGAAACAAAGGCTCCGACAGGATATTTCTTAAGTGAAGAAACAAAGAGCTTTACATTGACAAAAGACGGCGAATACTATGAGACTGTTCTTGTTTTCCAGGATACCCCTAAGAATGGAAATATTACGTTAAACTTGAAGAAACAACTTGTAAATCAAAATGGTGAAGCTTTGGAACTTGAGGGTTTGAAGTTCACATTTAATCTTTATGAAAATGTACTGATAACTCATGACTCATACGGTAATCAGCTTGATGAGCCTTACACGAAACAATATCTTAGACAAACCGTTCAGAATGACATTAATGGAAATATTGAATTTGATATTTCTTATGACGGAAGTGAGATTGGATTCCATAAATACACTGTAAGTGAGGTAGCAGATCAAGTCAATCCGACACCGGATCTGAATATTGCATATGATGATTATGAAGCTAATATAATCGTATATGTTGAAGATACAGGTGATGATAAGCTTAACTGCTATCATACTTCTCATGACTCTGCATTAACCTTTAGTAATCATGTTGAGTATGAGAAAACTTCTGAACATTCTTCAATCACGATAACAAAAACAGACGATGAAAACAATATATTGCGCGGTGCAGAGTTTACGCTTTATTCTGATCAAGCTTGTACAAAGGCACTAAAAACATTTAATACGTCAGAATTTACGATAAGTACAGGCGATGACTATTTTAAGGATATACTTATTCCAACAGTAAAACAGGCATCGTTCTATTTGAAAGAAACAAAGGCACCAAAAGGCTATAAGCTTTCTGAAAATGTTACAGAGATAAAGGTAGCTGCAGAATCACAGAATGTTTTTGAAGATGGTGTGTATAAAGGAAAGATTATTTATAGTATGCAAGCAAATAATGCTTTTGCTATAACTATATCAAACACTAAGATAAAGAGAACCGACATAATAAATGACAGTGTTTCAATAATCAAAACAGAAAAGAACAAATCTGATAACACTCTGAAAGATGCACAGTTTACGGTATATTCAGATGTAGAGTGTACAAATCAAGTGGCACAATACACGACAAGTGAAAGTGGAATTGTATC
>ONAH01000033.1 GCA_900315715.1 uncultured Eubacteriales bacterium | reverse complement strand
GCTACCAATCCCTTTTCGTACATCGCAGCTCCGATATATGGAATAGAATATTTTAGTGACAGGAGAGCAATTCTTTTCTGGGCATAAAAATTATCCGTACATCCAAGGATAAGATAGTCGGTTGCTTTCTTGCCGTTGAAAGAATTCAGCCAGCCGGCAAACTGTTCGTCGCTTACGCTTTCATCAAGATAACTGTCTACGCACAACACATTTACGTCAGGATTAATATCTATGATTCTGTCTCTAATCGCGTAAACCTTTTTCTTGCCTATTTCAGAAATGAAAACTCCTTGTGTAGCTACATTTGACGGAGCAACCGTATCGCCGTCAATAAGAATAAAGTTTCTGAATCCATTGCGCGTCAGGTTTTCGATGATGGTTCTGCCGCCGCCGCAACCAACCATAACGACTGTTTTGTTTAAAACTTTTTCAGGAAAAACACCGGAAAGGCGCGCAAACAACTCGCTCTGAGAGTAATACGGCTTGATATCCATATCGGCAGGAGCAAATCCGGGGTTTTCTGCAGAAGCAATGCGCCTCTCTCTCTCTGCAGCAACCTTGTCGGGTCCGTAGTGTTTTTCAAGCTTCTTAACAGAATAGGTATTTGTAACTCTATTCTGGGGAATAATGGAATAGCCCTTGTCCGTAGCTTTTATTACATACTCAAATGTTTCGGTAATCTCGTTTTCATTCATACGCAGAATATAGAAATAAATGGTAAAATAACCATGTTTTTCCGCCCTCACGATTGGCATATAAAAATAGTTGTTCTTAAAAAATCTCATCAAAGCTAATGCCATTGAGATATCATCATAGCTTGGTTGCATAAAGTTTGAGGGATGCGAATGAATAAAACCGACCACATTTCCTCCGTGTTTTTTCCATTCGTGGTAGACTTTTGTCATTGCTTTAGCATCGTAATCAAATGACACCGACGTGTTACGCGAAGATTTATCAAAGACATAGAGATCAATCACAGACGGATTACCGCTGCAACCGATCATACCGCCTGTTTCCGGGCGAAAACGACCTACGTTTTCCCTGAACTTATCAAGCAAATTCTCAGTAAAACGGACTTCTGTTTTATATTCTGTTTTATATTCAGTTTTCATCCTTTCATCCTCTCCTCTGGAATATAAAATATTGTTAATTAACGTTCCTATCATCATTCTACAACCTCTATTACAATATCCTTATAACTTCCTGACAAATTAATCTTTTTTCCATTATACGCATCAGGAGTGTTGGTTTCTGATAATTTGTAAGCAACAGCCTTTCTTACGTAATTTCTCAGCTCTGACGCTCCGTATTTAGCGTTTAGATCAAGAAAACTCAACATAAGATCTTCATCAACTTTAAGAAGCTCTGCACCGTAGTTGGCAAGCTCATCTTGCAGGTAACCAACTATAATTTGAATTTTTGATTTGTCATTTAGACTGTTATATACGATAAACTCACTGATTCGTCTTGTTATTTCCGGCTTATTGGTGAAATTCGTAAATAGATCTCGGCAATATGCTGTTTTTTCAAAGTCATCAAGTTGAGAATACTTATTCATCTGGACAGGCAGATTGGATGTAAAAATAATAATGCATTTCCTGAGATCAATCTTCGGGGAATTATCATTCATCGAAAGATATCCGGTATGCACTATCTGTTATAGTACACTTATAATTCTCTTCGCTGTTGTTTGTAATATTTTCGGTACTCCCATTTTCTTGATAATATTTTTATATCGTTAAGATTATTATAAATCATCGCACATACAACGAGATATAGTTTGTGTTTTCCTGATTTCCAATTCACAAGCAATTAAGATACAACCTTCTATATATTTATCCAACCACATTGACATCACAAGATAAATAATATACAATAATATTGGAGGTGTATCTTATGGATTACGTATTCAAAAACACACAAAAATCAAGCTTTCCAAAACAGAGCACTTATAAAACCGTCTTTTACGATAAATTAGGCAACTATCCAATTTTCAGTGTTCAAGAGCTTTATCAAGATCTATTCGTCAACAATAAGTCTGGATTAGCATTAATCACTTTTCCAAAAGAACCGCACAAAGAGAAATCCGGCGAGGCCTTATTTTGTTTCCTGCTGCCGAATGAGATTGTTAATAAAGTTGTTAAAAGCAACCAAAAAAAAATAATTGAAACAGATTTTCAAGAGTTTTTAGTAAAAAATAATAAAGGCCGCAAAATCACGACACTTTTAATCAATCTGTTTTTTAGTGAAAAAATAGATTCGGAAAGATTGTTTGTTACACAAGTTCAAAAAAATTTTATCGAAATACTAAAACCAGCGGCTTTTTCTGATGATTTAAAGTCATATCTTAAGGATTTCGCAAATAATGTCATCGTTCCTGCAAATATTTCCGACAAAGCAAATAAAGTGTTTAATTCTCTTCTTGAGGAAGGGACTCATACATCGTTATCAATTATTATAGCGAATTTTTTCGTTTCAGCTATGATAGGACTTTATCCAATACAATACGATACTATAGAAACAGAATCTGGTTCAAGAAATCAAAAAACATATTTACTAAAAAACCTTGGAATGGAATATATATGGATGCCT
>ONAH01000227.1 GCA_900315715.1 uncultured Eubacteriales bacterium | reverse complement strand
TTTCCTGTCCGTCATTGACACTATCTTTACTCTCACTAATCTCAAGAGGTGTCATACCTCTTTCAGCAAGTATTCTCTTAACATCCTCACGGCTGTCTGCAACGACTTCACTTCTGTACTTTTTGTTTTTACCGTCAATAGCAAGATAAGTATATTTCAAGTTCCGTCACCTCATCTTCGATTATTATTCATACCGCCTGTATAAGGAGGTCTTGGCATGCCCATGCCAGGCATCTGAGGACCACCCGGTCCGTTAAAGCCTGTCTGATCGTTTTCACTAACATCAAAACTATACTCTTTAGCTGTCTGGGGACTGATGTATCCACGGCTGAGAAGCATCTCAATACTCTTATTACGAGTAATCATACCTGATCCCTTACTTGTTTCAATAACCTGCTCAATCATTGCAATCTTATTCTCACGAATAAGGTTAGAAATAGCACTGTTTACAAACATTATCTCAAATGCACCGATACGTCCGGGAATATCACTTCTTGGAAGAAGTCTCTGCGATACAACGCACTTAAGTGAAGTTGAAATCTGACCAAGAGCCTGTCTTTGCTGTGCAGCAGGGAACATATCGACAAGACGGTCAACTGTCTTAGCAGCACCCTCTGTATGAAGTGTCGAGAACACAAGGTGACCTGTTTCTGCGGCTGACAATGCGATAGATACTGACTCAAAGTCACGAATCTCACCGATTTGAATAATATCCGGATCTTCACGAAGTACAGCACGTAGAGCTGTATGATATGAACGGCTATCCGGGCCAATCTCTCTCTGATTGATTACACAGCCAATCGGTCTGTGTAGATACTCAACAGGATCCTCAATCGTAACAATATTAAGGTTTCTTTCTCTGTTTATCTGATGAACAATAGCAGCAAGTGTTGTTGATTTACCCGAACCTGTCGGACCTGTAACAAGTACAAGACCTTCTTTGAGTTCAAGAATCTTTGCTATTGATGCAGGAAGATTAAGTTTATCAAGTTCCGGTGTTGTTTCGTTAATTACACGCATTACAAGAGATGCACCGTTTCTTGTTCTGAATGCATTAATTCTGAAACGGCTGCAGCCTTCGATAGTTGCAGCACCATCGACGTCGCAGGTTTCCATAAATATATCAAAACGTTCCTTATTGAGAACCTGGCTTATCATATAAGTAACATCTTCGTCAGTAAGTGGATCGCCTTCCCAGTATCTCATCTGTCCATGAAGTCTGTATGCAGGACAGTTACCCGACGACATATGAATATCAGAGCAACCAGCCTCAACAGCTTCTTTGACCATTGATATAAAATCCATCTCTAATTTCCCCCATTCAGGTTGTAATTTAGTATAGTAATAGTTTGCTTATACAGCAAAGCTTTATTTCATATTTGATTATAACACATCGTTTCCCAATTTACAACAATAAATCGAAATTTCTGTATTTTTTTAGTATGATTTTAATAATATTAGAGCAAGTCTTCGCTTGCAGCCTCCATCATTGTTTCCAAGGAGATAATTCCGCTGATAACATTCATTCTCAGATTTTCTCTCATTGAGATCATACCTTCTTCTACGGCTATCTCATTTATATCCTCAGTTGCTTTATCCTGCTGAATTGCCTTTTTAATTGCAGGTGATACCATCAATATCTCATGAACTGCAAGACGTCCCTTATGTCCGCTTCTGTTACAACGTTCGCATCCACCTTCAGGTGCACGATAGAGTTTCAGCTCAATATTTGTATCATCAATACCAAGCAATTCAAGTTCTCTTGGACCTGCAATATACGGCTGCTTACAGTTTACGCATAGACGTCTTACAAGTCGCTGAGCAATAACTCCGATAACTGTTGACGAAACCATGAACGGTTCTACACCCATATCTACAAGACGGATGATCGATGATGCAGCGTTATATGTATGCAGTGTTGAAAGAACCAAGTGACCTGTAACAGCGGCTGATGCAGCGATCTCGGCAGTTTCCTTATCACGAATCTCACCGATCATGATAATATCAGGGTCCTGACGAAGAATTGAACGTAGTGCGCTTGCAAATGTAAGTCCTGCCTTAGCATTGATATCAACCTGGTTAATTCCCGGAATAATCATTTCGACAGGGTTCTCAACGGTGATAATGTTGATATCTTCTCTCATTACGCCCTTAAGACCTGTATATAGTGTAGTTGATTTACCGGAACCGGTAGCACCTGTTACAAGGATAATACCTCTGTTCTGCATCAGCAGCTTATCGAATTTTGCAAGGTTTTCCGGCAAGAATCCGATAGCCGATTTATCCATTTTCAGACCGATTGCGGTCGTGATACGGGCGCAGACCTTCTCTCCGAATACGACCGGAAGAATTGAAATACGCATATCTACTTCTGTTTTACCAACACGATAATTGATACGACCGTCCTGAGGTATTCTCTTCTCAGCGATGTTCATTCCGCCGATAAACTTTATACGTGATGTAACTGACGGTGCAAGCTGTGAACTCGTCTCCATATATTTCTGAAGCTTACCGTCTATTCGGAAACGTATAAGCATCGTTTCTTCCATCGGCTCAATATGAATATCTGATGTCTTTAGTCTTACAGCTTCCTCAATCATGTTATTAACAAATCGAATGATCGGCTGATCGTCTGCTGCGGCATTTGCTGCGGCTATTTCTTCTTCTTTACCTGCCTGGCTTGACTGACCTGCGATAAACTCTCTCGCTTCATCGTACGCTTTCTTTGACGCATACAGTGCCTGGTGAGCTTTTGTAATCTGCGATGGTGCGGCAATTACAGTTTGAAGCTGCATTTTTGTTGTTGTTGAAATTCTGTTGAGTGCTCTAAAATCTAATGGATCGGCAACCGCAATAGTCAGAGTTCTATCCACCTGCTCTAGTGGAACTACCATACACTGCATTGCAAGCTCTGCAGAGATAAGATTGGAAAGATCATCTTTTAGTTCTATCTCATCAAGATCAACATAAGGTATAGCGAACTGTTTTGAAAGTGCGAAGCATACTTTATCTTCTTCGCACATTTTTTCCTTTATCAGTATTTCACCAAGACGCAAATTATTCTGCTTCTGCATACTAAGTGCCTGGTCCAGCTGATCGGGAGTAATTGCTCCCATATTTATAAGGATCTGGCCTATTTTCAGATTGCCTCTCATTATCTTTTATCTCCTTTGCAATTTTTATTGTTAAATGTTAGTTGTTAGATGTTATAAAATCATCATTAACCCGTGCATAACACGGGTTTTTTGTTTCTACGGTAGAGACGTCATTGTCAACAGGTTCATATACATACCAATCATTCTTTCAAAATAAGGTTGCAAAATAACAATGGCACCTGCTGCACAACATAAATACGGTCCCATAGGAAGATATATTCCGTTCTTTGTTTTTCCCGAAAATATCAAAACCAATACATGTATAACTGCAAGAAATGACGCTATAACCAACAATACCAAAGTGCTCTTCCAGCCAAGCATTATTCCCATAGCTGCAAGCAGTTTAACATCACCAAATCCAAAACCGGGTTTCTTAAACATCAGCATTGACAACATATCAAGTGCAAGTAAAACAATTCCTCCGCAAGCTCCGCCAATAAGCGGTTCGTACCATGCTTTAACAAAGGCTTTTACCGTCACCAAATCAATCACTGCAAGTGCAATAGATAGTATAAGAACAGCCACAGTAAATTCATCGGGTATTATCGTATATTTCGCGTCCGATGCAGATATCAGCATCAAAAAAAAGTATAAAACAAAAATTACAGGGAGCTTTACACCGACGCCGTTAGTTATAATCGTCATTGCAACAAATACCGCAAAAACGGCACCCATTACCAGCCCCCAAGATTTTTTAAATCTGTTTCCCGAAAGCAGTTCTTCTGAAGGTTCTTCGTCATAATCGCATAACCACTTTGCAGGAATTTTATTCAGTATTTTGCAGCCAAGCG
>ONAH01000164.1 GCA_900315715.1 uncultured Eubacteriales bacterium | reverse complement strand
TGTGTTTTTTTTATAGGTAATAACCCCTATGTCAATTCGTGACATATCCAATTTTGGAGTGATTGAACTTGATATCGTTGAGCTAAGCTTTATTACCCAAGAGTTTTTCTGATAAGCTTTGCTCTTTCCTCATCACGTTCGCTTGGTTCAAGGTTCTTTCCAACACTCTGCATGAGCGTTGCAGGCTGGATCTCAACAAAAAGCCTGTTTATCGTATCAAGCGAAATGTTTTTAATAAGACCTGAAGTAACGCCCATTCTTATATCAGACAGACATCTTAAAGCTTCTTCACCGCTTATTAGTCTTGCATATCTGAGCGTACCCTCTGAGCGGTAAACTTTATCTTGAATTACCGTCTGACCGCAAATTGCCTCACGTGCTTTAAGCTCCTGAGCGATAAGCTGACGTGTTATGTTTTTGAGGTTATCGATAGCTGTTTTTTCGCTTATGCCAAGAGAGATCTGATTTGAAAGCTGATACATTCCCGCAACCGGATCCGTACCCTCTCCGTAAGCACCTCTTATAGTAAGTCCAAGTTTGGTGAGGTTTTCGGCGATTTTTCTCATAGCCTTAGTTGCTCTGAGTGCGGGCAGATGTAGCATAACAGACGCTCTCATTCCCGTACCCAAGTTAGTTGGGCACTGAGTAAGGTATCCAAGTCTGTCAGAAAATGCAAACTTTAGTCTTTCGTCAAGCAAGGTATCAATTCTGCTTGCAAGTTCATAAGCTTTGTCAAGGTCAAACCCCTCTGTCATTACCTGAAGTCTGATGTGATCCTCCTCATTAATCATTATTGAAACAGTCTCATCGTCAAGCAGAAGAAGCTGTCTTTCTTCGCTGTTTGAGATGAACTCAGGGCTTACAAGATGTCTTTCAACAAGAGAAACCTTTTTGCCTGTATCTATATTATCCATGTTAATGCAAGAAAATCTTGTCGCAATTACTGAATTGTTATTAAGAACAGCGTCTTTTACTTTTTCGGCAATTTCTTTTTTTACATTCGCAGACGCTCTTATCGGGAACGGATAATCCTCTAAGTTTCTGGCAAAGCGTATTCTTGTACTGATAACAACTTCACCGTCTTTGCCGTTTTTCTCATACCACTTTGTAAACATTACTGATTACCTCCCTGTTCTGATTTTAAGGCGTTAATTTTATCGCGAAGCTGAGCGGCTTTTTCGAACTCCTGATTTTTTACAGCGTTCTGAAGTTCTGAGCTGAGGCGTTCAAGTTCAGATTTCTGAGAAACTTCGGCGTTGATAGTATGGTTTTCACCGCTTTTAAGCTGAGGTTTTCTTAGTCTTTTACCCGTATGGAAAGTGTTGCCGTGGATACGTTTGATAGACGGGATAAGTCTGTCATAGAAGACGTCATAGCATTTAGCACACCCTACCCTGCCGCTTTTAGTAATTTGTGAGAACGTGATACCGCAGTTGGGGCAATGTTTTTCGGTTGCGAGTGCGAATGAGGGTTCGCCCATAAACCCGCTCATAAACGAACCTATGTCAAACATATGGTCAAATACGTTTGAGTAGCCCTGTTTAGCGGCACATTCCGAACACAAATGCATTTCTGTAAGTTCACCGTTAACGATGTTT
Organism: uncultured Eubacteriales bacterium; assembly: GCA_900315715.1. Taxonomy (GTDB): domain Bacteria; phylum Bacillota; class Clostridia; order Oscillospirales; family Acutalibacteraceae; genus RUG592. The sequence goes on along the minus strand of ONAH01000164.1, from coordinate 3,739 downwards.
TTTATATGAGTAGTAGCCTGATTTTTTTTACATGATTGACATAACATAATTAAGCACTCCTTTACATTTATTCAATATTTAGCAGCAGGCTTTTGAGGATACCTGCTCTTACAACATCTCTGTACTCCTGCGGAATACATTGATACGGTCTGTCAGTGACGGCTGCAGTAAGAAGCTTAGCAGTTTGTACCGTAATGATATTTCTGTTAAGCAACTCTTCGATAAGACCTTGAGCTGATTTTGTATCTATGCTGTTCCCTATCGAACTTATTATATGCAGTATTGCCGAACGCTTATCCATACTTATTCTTGTGATTTTGATATAACCACCGCCGCCGCGTCTGCTTTCAACGATATATCCCTGTTCGGGAGTAAACCGTGATGTTATGACGTAGTTTATCTGCGATGGCACACAGCCTATTGTTTCGGCAAGTTCGTTTCGGCGTATCTCTGCACCTCCGTCGTTTTCCTCCAGCATATTTATTATATACTGAGCTACCAAATCGCTGATACGCATTTCGTTCATTCCTTTGCTGTGATTTTTCAAGGTGTTCGTGTTTGATTTTGACTTTCTTTGACCTTGTGATTATATTATATGCGATTAGTCAGAAAAAGTCAAAGTTAAAAAAGGTCAAAAACACTGATTATTTAAAATTAGCTTTGATATTCTAAATAAATCACGCTTATTCTCACTTATTCAAATTTTTTTAATGTGCAAAGAAAAAATAATTGTAAGTTTGATTACGGTGTATATGATGTAAGTCTTCAAGAGGTTTGACTTTTAGCTATGGGTTAAGAGATATGAGCTTCTTACCTACTGATAATAATGTTGATTGATAGATAAAATTTTGTCGTACGGCGGTTGAGATGAAGCAGGATATTTTAGGAAAATATCGGAAATGTAATGTATAGGTTGCATGACGGAGGCTGATGTTTTAGAAAAAATAGATTTTGTATAAATGTAAATTCTGCAAAATAAGTGAATTTGTTGTTTAAATATGCGAAATAATTATATTAAAGTCACAAAAAAGCTGTTGTAATTGCTTTAAAAATGGTGTATAATATAACTACTGTTTAGTTAAATAAAACAGTAAACCATAAATTATGGAGGTAATCATATGAACTATAATCTTACCGCAACACAGGCTGAGGAGCTAATTAAGGCTAAGCTTTCACACAATATGGGAGTATCAGTTAAAGACGCAACCGATGAGCATTTTTATAAAGCAACAGCTCTGGTAGTACGTGACCTGATGAGTGCAGGCTACAAGGAATTCATGACAAAGACAGTTGAGCAGAAGAAGAAAACAGTATATTATCTTTGCATGGAGTTTCTCCTTGGTCGTTCGCTGAAAAACAACATATATAATCTTAATCTTGAGAATACGATGTCTGCCGCACTAAAGAATCTTGGAGCAGATATTGAAAAAATATACGATCAAGAGCCCGACGCAGGTCTGGGCAACGGAGGATTGGGACGACTTGCAGCATGTTTCTTAGACGGACTTGCATCACAAAGCTACCCGTCTATGGGATATTCCCTATGTTACGAGATGGGTATTTTCAGACAGAAGTTAGTAGACGGCTGGCAGACTGAGTTACCTGACAACTGGCTTCCTGGCGGCAGCGTATGGCTCCAGTCGCACCCGGATAAAGCGGTAGACGTAATGTTTAACGGAAATGTAGAGGAAACATGGGGCGACGGCAAATGTACGGTAAAGCTTGTAAACGCTAACAAGGTAGTAGCCGTACCATACGATATGTACATATCGGGTAATGACGGAAAGGGTATCAGCCGATTAAGACTGTGGTCAGCGAAGGCAGAGAACATTGATATGAACCTTTTCAACGACGGTCAGTACATGAGAGCGATGGAGCAAAAGGCGATGGCAGAGTCTATTACTCAGATACTATACCCAGGCGATAATCACGCAGAGGGCAAGAGTTTAAGACTAAACCAGCAGTATTTCCTTGTATCAGCAACAATACAGGATATACTCAGACGTCACTTCCTAAACAACAGAACACTGGATAATCTTCCGGAGTATGTAACGCTTCACTTAAACGATACACACCCTGTACTTGCTGTACCGGAACTGATGAGAATAATCATGGACGATTACGGTTATGGCTGGGACGAAGCATGGGATATTGTTTCAAAGACTATTGCATATACTAACCATACGGTAATGCGTGAAGCGCTTGAGTGCTGGGGCGAAGATATGTTCAAGGCAAAGCTTCCGAGAATATATCAGATAGTAGCAGAGCTTAACAGACGATACTGCGAATCTCTCCACGCAATGGGAGTAGACGGATATCAGGTAGGCAGAATGGCAATTCTCAACGACGGTGTGGTAAAGATGGCAAACCTTGCTGTAATGGCAAGCTACAAAGTAAACGGCGTATCAGGCCTGCACAGTCAGATATTAAAGGATACTGTATTCCATGATTATTATGTAGTAACGCCCGAGAAGTTTACGAACGTTACAAACGGAATAGCACACAGACGTTGGCTCAACCAGTCTAACCCGGAACTTGACAAGCTTATCACAGAGCTTATAGGAAACGGATTCCGCAGTGACGCATCAGAGCTTACAAAGCTTTTGAAATACACGGACGACAGTGCAGTTCTTGACAGACTTGCAAAGATAAAGCTTGACAATAAGAAAGCTATGGCAAAATACATCAAAGAGAATAACGGAATAATTGTTGATCCGAACTCTATCTTTGACGTACAGGTAAAGCGTCTGCACGAGTACAAAAGACAGCTTTTAAATGCTGTACATATACTTTCGCTGTGGCAGTATCTGAGAGATAATCCGAATGCAGAGTTTACGCCAAAGACGTTTATATTTGGTGCAAAAGCAGCTCCTGGATATTACTTTGCAAAGCAGATAATACAGTTCATAGTAAATATGGCAGACAGGATAAACAATGATCCGAGAGTAAACGACAAGTTAAAGGTAGTATATCTTGAGGATTACAGGGTAACGGTAGCCGAAAAGCTCATGCCGGCATCTGAGATAAGCGAGCAGATATCGCTTGCAGGAACAGAGGCTTCCGGTACAGGCAACATGAAGTTTATGATAAACGGAGCTCTTACACTGGGCACACTTGACGGAGCAAACGTTGAGATACATGACGCAGTAGGCGATGACAATATGTTCCTGTTTGGACTTACGACACCTGAGGTAGTAAGGCTCAAAGCAAACGGATACAATCCTATGGATTACTATGCAAACAATCCTGTTATTAAGAGAGCGATTGATGAGCTGAACAGCACAAGTTTCAGCCATATTGCAAAGAACCTTACAGAGCAGGATCCGTACATGGTACTTGCAGACTTTGCAGATTACAAGTCAGCACAGGAGAGAGCATCGAAGCTGTATGCAGACGCAGCACAGTGGAACAAGGTATCTCTTGTGAACATAGCAAACGCAGGTATATTTGCGGCGGACAGAGCAATCAGAGATTACGCAGAGGGTATCTGGAAGCTTAGTCCTATTGACTAATAGAATTATTGGTATTATAATTACAACCTAAACTTAATTACAGATTAGCTTTTTTTAGAAGTTAAAGGCAAAGTAATAAGTAGATAAAATAACAAAAACTCCGACAGCCGAAAAAACGGTATGTCGGAGTTTTTATTATGCTTATTTAGGCTCCCTTTTACAGCTTACAGGGAAAACGCCATTTCTTTTATTAAAAATAAAGTCATGCGGAATATGCCGGCGGTCGC
>ONAH01000099.1 GCA_900315715.1 uncultured Eubacteriales bacterium | reverse complement strand
TGGTTTTTTTCATTATCATAGCCGTGGTGCTTTCCCGCTTCACTCATGTAGTTCATATAAATTTCCCCTTCCAAATCTATACAACCTTTACATATGATTCGATGCATACGATGAGAATATTACGGCTATATCAAAAATATTCTTGTCGTTTATCGGCTGATAATGTGCTCTTTCCAAATATGCATTTAAACCATTTATTGAGTTTGTATAATCATTATACACATCCATTAAACTTCTGTACTGATCTGAGTTTTCAAGTTTTGCATTATAGTAATAATAATACGCTGTTACCAGTGCTGTTCTCGTCATCAACTGTGGATTTCTGATATTCATTGTCGGCACTATCCTTGATGAAACTTCATAATGCTCCTCTTTTACTGTTTGATTATTCTCTTGTTCGATAAACAGATTTCCAAGATAACTGTTAATTGCAAACAACAGCTTTATAAATCTATCTAGCTTTTCCGGATCTTCTATGCGTGTTTTTTTAAAGAACTCCCCATCCATCCCTTTCTTTAAGCTTGAAAGATCAGTAAACCATAATCCGTAATTACAGTTTTCTCTCTTTACCGGTATATTAAACTTCTCCATATCATCAATAAGCTTATTATACAGTTTGAAAGCAGTATATGAAGATGACTGTGTTTGCATACTGCTTTTTGCACGTTCCTTCTTATTGCCTTTGCTGTCAACATAATTTTCTGTTTCAAGACTGCAATCATAATTCTCTCTGATAAATTCCTCAAAATCCTCCTCTGACAGCTCAAGAACTTCTTGTGTTATCTTTGTTGTGAAATACTTTGTCGCCATATCGTTTGAAACACTTGGAACATACTCTTGTGCTGATATGGATAGCCTTTTTATCATTTCCTCTGCCTTCTTGATTTTCTCAGTTCGGTCTATATCACTTGACAGATAATATATATACACCATTTCTGCAAAGTTCTTATAATTTATTCCTTGACCTGATGGATCTACTTCGTACCCTGTTACATTGCCTGAATATGCACTTGTTAAATACCTCATTAAGTTATTTGAATAATAATCCTCAAAAAGATTTTTTTGTATGTCGGTGTAATAATCTAATATTTGCTCCGTATTTCCGTTATCACAATAATAAGACATATTATACACTATGGCAAACAAGTACAAATCTCTCTTTATTGAACCCCCTGCCTTAAATCTGCCATATGCAAGATCATCACATAGCCGTAAAAGGCCATACTTTCCTTCGGGCTGTTTCTGTGCCTTTGTTGCTTTCTCCAGTATGGAAAATATATCATCATCTATATTGTTTATTACATCTTCAACAGAAGTTGTGGCTGCCCCTTTTTTGCCTTCCGCATACTGTATGATATATTTTTGTCCGTTATATATACATATCTTCGACTGCTTTGGCTTACCATTCTTTTTTTTAATTATCTCTCCGTTTTCGTCAATTGTATCTACCATATATGTAAGATAGTTTCCGTATTTAATAAACTGCTTTAATATTCTTAGCCTCAATGTATCATCCTGCCAATTATCGCTTTTATCGCATACTCTGTCAACTATTCTACGCATTGCCTGTTCGGGAGTTGGATAATCGTCAAAATTTGCAAAGAGTGTTTCTAAAATCTTTGTTTCTATATCGTCAAATGACGGTAATACAGACGTTTTTGCAAGTTCTTCAAAATACTCATCCTCTCTCATTGACTCACAACGAATATTCAGGCATGCAAACATTCTCATTAACTCTGCTCTTATACTAGGCTTTGCAGAAGGAGCAGCTTTACTTAATTGCTCAAGCTTCATCTCAAAATCTTCTCTTGTTAGCATCGAAGCAAGCATGTTTTCACGTTTGTTCTCCATCTTTACAGTTAGTCTTTCGTTCAACATAAAAATCGCTCCTGTTCTTTTGTATTCAAATATCTCCTATTCTGTCTTATATTATATATTACGAAAAAGTCAATAATTGATAGGGGAAATAATAATTATATTTCTTTCGCACATAAAATACATATTTTTTCTAATTTTTTATTATACCATATTACGGTTATTTATTACATTATTATTTCTTTTTTGTAATCATATTATCTTACAAAATTCATCATAGTTTACTTGTTTATTTTCACCAAATAAAAACTCTTCCCTATCTTTTCGGAAGGGAAGAGCAATAATTCATTATTTTTTCATACCAAGCATTACATATACTATTGCGGAAACAAGGCAAAATACAGATACTAATGCAATAGTTGAGTAATTTACAATATTTACTGCAATACTATCCTTTTTACTGTTATCTTTAAGTTGACTTGGAAATAAACCTACAAATAAAGCTCCTGTTATCATTGTCGGAAGTATATATCTGAAATCCATTGAACAGTTGTGTGGATACTGGAATGAAAATATTATAAAGTTTACAAACAGCAGCAAGTGATATGATACAATAAACAACTTCATATCTCTTTCTAAATACTTGCTTTTCTTAACACAGCAATATACTATGGATATTATCGACAATGCAATCAGCAGCATATTTAAAATAAGCAATACTCGGCAAATCGAAGTCGGAACATTCTCATATTTGTATTCTCCAAAAAGTGATGATTTAATTATCGACACAAACGGATTATACTCAAAATACTCCGCACCTGTATGAACTCTGTTTAAAAATACATTATCAAAAGGTTTATACGATAAATCAAAAAGCCTTTCATATGCAGTGTGAAATCCGATATACTGATCTGAGTTATCTGCAAGTTTTGGAACGTAATTAAATTCAACTTTGTATTTAATAAAATTCCTTACTGAAAACCACAATCCAAGTGGAAGACATACACTGCCGAATATACAATACTGACCGATATTATCTGATATTCTTTTCTTATCTTTTATCAGTTTTATTAAGAAAAGCAACGCAATTGGAGGTGCAACAAGCGCTGCGGATAGCTTTGATGACATTCCTGCACCTATTGAAAGTGCAATCAACAGAATATTTTTTATTGTCGGATCTTTATACCACCTTATTGCAGTATAAATTGACAACATCATAAACAAAAATGCAAGACCGTCATTATTAATACTTCCTGCTATCAGCATTGTACTGGGATGAAAAGCAATTATTGCCAGTGCAATTATCTTTGGTTTTCGGAATATATTCAAAGCGTCAATTATTCTTTCGCTCACAATCATTACACAACATGAGTAAAAAAGTGTTAAAAACTGAATACTGCCAATTGCCCTTTCATATGTTGCTCCGAATGTTGTAAGCAATCTCATCCACAATGCAGCAAGAAAATGATGCAGTGGAGGATGATAAAACTGTGCTTTTGTTGTAGGATCAAAATCAGGTAGCTTGAACCCATTGTCATAGAAAAACTCAATATATCCTGCGTGGCCCTTTTCTGAGCCAAAATCATATACGTCATGCTGTCGATGACGCACCGATGAACTCACCACTGTATATAGACAATAATTGAGCCTTAGTATAAAACCGGCTGCAAAAAGAAGCAGTATTATATTCTGTGAAGTAAGTCTATTATTAATCTTCAGATATACCGCTATTCCGCCTAATACTAACATTGCAGTTATCACAAGAGGAGTTCCGTTATAAGCCTGAGTTTTATCGAATATCATTGTACATAATATGCATAATATCGCATATGCCGCAAAGCATTTCTTTGCTAATCCCGGATCAAAATCAGTTGAACGCTTTATTACAGGCTGTGTTTTTGCGTTTCTGATATTTGCGGAAACTTTACTCATATAGAATCAGTCCTTATTTTCTTCTTTTGTTTCGTGATATGCTTTTTCTGTGTTTACATTCCATATCATACTCTTATCTGTCGAACCGGTCTTTATTGCCTCGGCAGCTCTGAATCCTGTTACCATTGAATGATCCATATTGTTATATCTATGCTGACCATTTCTTCCGATACAATAAAGGTTCTGATACATATTCAGCTGTTCTATTAGTTTATCCATCTGTGCATAAGTATCAAAGTATGCCGGATAAGCCTTTTTGATACGCTCACGGTGTGCGTCTATTACTTGATTGGTTTTTATAACTCCCATTGTTTCTAATTCCTTTGATGCAAACTTAATACACTCATCATCGGTCATATTCCAGAAACTGTCTCCTTCCTCACAAAAATACTCCAATCCTATCCATACATGTTTCTCAGGATCCGTTACCAAGTATGGACTCCAGTTGTTGAAGATCTGAATACGTCCCAGCTTTACATTTGTATCTTGAACGTATATCCAGCAATCGGGTACGATATTGCCAAGAGTTTTTATATCTGTTTCATTTTTGAGATTAAGTTTATCCACTAGCAGACCAACTGTTACAAAATCTCTGTATGGAAGTCCTTTTGCTATTGCAACTATATCATCACTTGGTTTATCGCCTGTCATTCCTGCCACAAGATCTTTTACAGGCATAGATGAAATAAAAATATCTCCCTCTACCGTTATACTGCCGTTGTCTGTCTCACAAACTACCTGCGTTACTTTATTCTTATTGATTACTATATTCTTTACGGAATAACCTTTTCTGATTGTACCGCCAAGCTTCTCTACTTCTGATGCAACTGTTTCCCAAAGCTGTCCCGGACCATACTTAGGATACCAGAACTCCTCTATTAGAGATGTTTCTACTTCTTTGTTATTCTTTTTGCCGCCAAATGCTTTCCTGAACATATCCTTTAAAACGGCTCTTATTGAAAGTCCCTTTACGCGCTGAGCACCCCAATCCGCTGATATCTCACTTGGATGACGTCCCCACAGTTTTTCTGTATATCCCTCAAAAAACATACTGTAAAGTTTCTTTCCGAATCGGTTTATATAGAAATTACCCAAACTGGTTTCAGGCTTCTTGATTATACACGCTTTGAGATAACTGAAACCTGCTACCATTGTCGTTCCAAAACCCATTCCTTTGATAGTTTCCCACTTCATCGATATCGGATAGTCGAAGAAATGCTTGTTAAAGTAGATTCTTGAAATACGACGCCTGATAAGCATTACTCTATCCTCTTTATTGGGATCCGGACCTCCCTTTTCAAGCGGTTTTACTCTACCCAGCTTCTCATCATCAAAGCTGTTGACACCCTGTACAGGCATCATATTTCTCCACCACTGCATTACGGATTCATCTTTTGAGAAAAAGCGGTGTCCTCCAATATCCATTCTGTTTCCATGATATTTTACAGTCTGTGATATTCCACCTATCGCCTGTGTTTCCTCAAGTATTTCAACCTGATATTCGCCTTTGTTGTCCTTTAATAACTCATATGCGGTAGTCAAACCTGCAGGTCCCGCACCAATAATAATAATTTTCTTCATTTTAGCTTGCTCCTAAATTTATTATGTCTTATTCTTCACAGTTTCGATACAGTATAAATTTTCTTGCACAGAAGTTCCAGATATATACAAGTACCACAGCAATAAACTTGCCCACAATATAGTATTTATCGGCAGGAATGAGAAAGTTAAATGTCTGATGTTTTACAAAAAATCCTTCTCCGAATATCCCGTCAACCGAAAAAGGCGCTATTATTAGTTCTGTTAGCATTGCGCCTATTATTCCTATTATTACAAAGAAAATAAAATCCTTAGTGCGGTTATCAACTTTTGCTTTTGCGAATACCCATAAAGTCGATATAATATAATTCACAGTTACTCCAAACACAAATCCTACTGCCGCAGCAATAGATTCGGGAGCATGAAATATTTCACGGCATATTATCAAAGCTATGATATCTACTACCGTCGCTGCACCGCCAACAAACAGACTTCTGAAAAACTGAATAAAGGTGTTGTTAGTTTCCTCAATAAACAGCTTTTTTATTAAGCTTGTTCCATTCTTTTCTTTTTCATTAACCATAATTGATTTAACCTCTTTTTTCGACAATATTCCATTTAAACAATCTTATATTATTACATTCGCAAACTTTGAGTTTACCGTAACAAAAAACTAATCCTTTTGCCAAAGTTGAAATTTTTATCATACTACTTTTCCCGTACGGAAAATATTACACAAACAATTATATAATACCACATTCGCATTAATAAAACAACATTTTTATTAAATTTTCATATTTTTTACATGAAAAAACTCTCCCGAAAAAGACTTCGGAAGAGTTTGACACATATTCTGTTAATTATTATTCTCTTTTGCTTTCAGCATATCGTTTATCATATTTGCACACATATAAACATTTCCGCCGCCCATTGTAAGGATAAGGTCTCCCTCTTTGGCATTTTCGCATACATATTTTGCTGCGTTCTCAAACGTATCGATACAATTTGATCCGGGAACTTTTGCGCCAAGATCGGTATTATATATGTTGTATGTATTCTTTTCTCTTACAGGCAAAATCTCAAGTATTACAGCCTCGTCAACTATCGACAATGCTTTCGCAAAATCATCAAGCAGCATCGCTGTTCGTGAATATGTATGCGGCTGGAAAACATTCCACACCTTGCGGAATCCCATTTTCATTGCAGCTGATAGTGCTGCGGTTATCTCTGTCGGATGATGTGCAAAATCATCAGCTACCGTAATACCACAGTGTTTTCCTAGCACCTCAAATCTTCTGTGTACTCCTGTAAACTTATGCAGGTTTTCGCTGATTCCCTCCGGTGAAACTCCTGCATAATGTGCAGCTGACGCCGCTGCAAGTGCATTATATACATTATGCTTTCCGGGAACAGATAATTCAATATTACACAGCTTTTCGTCACCGCAATAAAAATCAAAAGCATCATAGACTGTACTTTCCGGTGAAGTCATTACTGCACGGTAAGTATTGTTTTCACCAAAGCCAAATGTCAATACCTTTAGATCAGTTTCATTCACACAGTCAATCGCATTCTTATCATCACCATTTACTAACACTGCATCTGATGTCTGAGCAACAAACTTTCTGAACGACTTCTTTATATTATCAAGATTTTCAAAATAATCAAGATGATCTGCATCTACATTGAGAATTACCGCTACCGCAGGAGTAATTTGTAAAAACGAATCAACATATTCACAAGCCTCACAAACTATTATATCGGATTTTCCGACATAACTGTTTCCTCCAATAAGCGGAAGCGTTCCGCCTATTATTGCAGTAGGTTCTGCACCGCTGCCTATCAGTATCTGAGAGATCATTGCGGTAGTAGTGGTCTTTCCGTGAGTTCCGGAAACTGCAATCGATCGTTTATATCTTCTGCTAACTATTCCAAGCATTACAGAACGCTCTATCGTCGGTATGCCATTCTGTCTGGCTGTAACCAGTTCTATGTTATCTTGTTTTACTGCTGCTGTATATACAACCAGTTCGGCTCCCTCAACATTCTCCGCCTTATGTCCCATATACACCGGAATACCGTAGCTTATTATTCTGCGCAGAGTATCTCCGTCATTCATATCTGAACCGCTTACCTCAAAACCCTCTGAGATCATTATTTCTGCAAGCGGACACATTCCCGAACCGCCTATTCCTACAAAATGTATTCTCTTGATCCTGTCAAGAATACTGTCGTATGTTTTATCGCAAAATTTATCAACGTACAAGAAAAGCACCTCTATTTCGGATTACGATCCGTAAATTTTATCAGCTTATTCTCCTCTGTGAAATACAGACAGAGGACTATTAATCATTATATATCAAAACTTTAAAAATATCAACCTTAATATTAATCTATTAATAATTGTTTATACAGATTTTTTTGTTGAAATAACCGTGAAAACATGATAAAATCTATATGAAAAACAAAAGCAGGTGATTTTTTTGGAAATTAAAAAAAACGATATTATACCGCTTGAAATCACTGACATGACCGGTCAGGGCAGCGGTATCGCACATATTGACGGAATGGCAGTATTCGTTGCGCTGACTGCACCGGGTGATAAAATTAATGCTCATATTCTTAAAGTTAAAAAAAACTATGCCTTCGCTAAAGCGGACGATATCATTATCCCCTCCTCTATGAGAATTGAACCGGACTGTGAATGTTATTCAAAATGCGGTGGCTGTGTGTTCAGGCATATCTCATACAATGAGGAACTGAAAATCAAACAGCAGCGTGTATTTGACGCTTTAACAAGAATCGGTAAACTAAGCGGATTTTCCATGAACAGTATTCAAGGATGTGATAATCCTGACCACTATCGAAATAAATCCCAAATCCCTGTTGGCAAGGATAAAAACGGAAACGTCATTATGGGCTTTTTCGGCACACACAGTCACAGAATCATTAACTCTACAAAATGTATGCTTCACCCTCAAGAATTTGATGATATCTCTGAAATAGTAAAGGATTGGATTATTAAATACAATATCTCCGTCTATGATGAGACATCCGGCAAAGGCCTGATAAGACATCTATATATTCGCTATGCAAAAAACACCGGTCAGATTATGGTCTGTCTTGTAATAAACGGCGACGCAATACCACACTGTAATGAACTGACAGATAAACTTATCAGCTATTCTGACAATATCAAAAGCATCATTTTAAATATCAATTGTGAACGCACAAATGTGATTACGGGAAAAAAATGTATCACTGTATTTGGAAACGATCACATAACAGATACCCTATGCGGACTATACTTTGATATTTCTCCCTTATCTTTCTATCAGATAAACCACGATCAGACAGAAAAGCTATACTCAATAGCAGGAGAATATGCACAACTCTCCGGAAAGGAATTTTTAATAGACTTGTACTGTGGTGCCGGTACAATAGGGCTTTCTATGGCAGACAAAGCAGAAAAACTTTTTGGAATAGAGATAATTCCTCAGGCAATCGAAAACGCAAAGGCTAACGCTCAAAAAAACAATGTTCAAAACGCTGAATTCATCTGTTCTGATGCCTCTGTTGCTGCAAAAAGGCTAACATCAAAAAACACAAAACCCGATGTAGTAATAATTGATCCTCCCCGAAAAGGCTGTGACAGTACAGTTATAGATGCTATCTGCACTATGTCGCCGAAAAGAGTGGTATATGTATCATGCGATCCGGAAACTCTTGCAAGAGATTTATTTATTTTTTCCCAAAAGGGATATGTAACAAAAGAGGTTACACCGGTTGATATGTTTCCTCGCACACAGCATGTTGAGACAGTGGTATTGATGACAAAGGCTTAACGGCATTGTGTGAAAGAGTGCAGCTTAGAAATTAAGTATAATTTATATTTTTAGAATTCTATTTTTAAAACAGTTAAAATAATAAAGCAAACGGCTTAGACATGATAGTTTAAGCCGTTTTTTTATCAGTTATTCTTATTTCTGATGTACTCATCAATCGATGTCGCTGCTTTTCTTCCTGCGCCCATTGCCTTAATTACAGTTGCAGCTCCCGTCACTGCGTCACCGCCTGCATATACACCCTCTTTTGTAGTTGCCATTGTTTCTTCATCTACGATGATACAGCCCTTCTTGTTTGCTTCTAATCCCTTTGTCGTGGATCGTATAAGCGGATTTGGAGCATTTCCTATTGCTATAATCACTGCGTCAACATCAAGAATAAAGTTTGAGCCTTCTTTTGCAACAGGTCGTCTTCTGCCAGTTGCATCAGGCTCTCCAAGTTCCATCTCTACGCACTCAAGACCTATTACTTTTCCGTTCTCATCACCCATTACCTTTACTGGGTTGTTAAGAACCTTAAAGTTGACACCCTCTTCTTTTGCATGGTTTATCTCTTCTTTTCGTGCGGGCATTTCTTCTTCGCTGCGTCTATAAACTAGATAAACATTCTCGGCTCCAAGTCTAAGTGCACTTCTTGATGCGTCCATTGCAACATTTCCGCCACCTACTACTGCAACATTCTTTGGTCGTATAATCGGTGTGTCATATTCTTCTTTATAAGCTTTCATTAAATTAATTCTTGTTAAAAATTCATTTGCGGAATATACTCCGTTGAGTCCTTCGCCTTCCATACCCATAAAATTAGGCAATCCCGCACCTGTTCCCACAAACACAGCTTCATAACCTTCTTCAAGAAGTTCATCAACAGACATTACCTTTCCCATGACCATGTTTGTCTTTATTTCTACTCCAAGTTTTTTAAGTCCCTCTATCTCCTTTTGTACAATAGCTTTTGGAAGCCTGAACTCTGGAATACCGTACATCAGCACTCCGCCTGCTGTATGAAATGCTTCAAATACCGTTACCGAATAGCCAAGCTTTGCCAATGAGCCTGCACAGGTTAGACCGGATGGACCTGAACCTATTACAGCTACTTTGTGTCCGTTGCTTTCCGGTTTTATTTGGTTTTCTGTATTATTCTTAAGGTGATAATCCGCTACAAATCTTTCTAATCTTCCTATTCCTACGCTCTCTCCCTTTAATCCTCTGACACACTTTGACTCACACTGTGTTTCCTGTGGACAGACTCTACCGCACACTGCCGGAAGAGAACTTGTTTTTGTTATTACAGAATATGCCTCTTCAAAATCACCTTTTACCACATTTGCTATAAAGTCCGGAATAGCTATATTGACCGGACATCCGCTTACGCATGGTCTGTTTTTACAGTTAAGACAGCGTGTGGCTTCGTGAATCGCCATTTCTTCCGTGTATCCTGTTGCAACTTCGTCAAAGTTTCTTCTTCTTACCTCCGGAGCTTGCTCAGGCATTGGAGTTCTCTTTGGAATCATGTTAGCCATTTCAATTCACCTCAACATTTTTTACAAGACGGCAATTCTTTTCTCTTGCTGCCTGTTCGTTATTTCTATATGTAATATTACGTTTCATTAACTCGTTATAATCTACCTCATGTCCGTCAAAATCAGGACCATCTACACAGGCAAACTTAGTTTTGCCTCCTACTGTCAGACGACATCCTCCGCACATTCCTGTTCCGTCTATCATTATCGGGTTCATAGAAACAATCGTCTTTATTCCGTATGGACGTGTAAGTTCGCTTACAGCCCTCATCATTGGAACCGGTCCTATCGCAATTACCAGATCATATCCTGCACCGTTTTTAATATTCTGTTCAAGTGCTGTTGTTACAAACCCTTTGTTTCCGTTTGAACCATCATCTGTCATCAGATAGAAATTATCGCTAACTTCACCCATCTCTTTCTCAAGTATAATAAGCTCTGTATTTCGGAATCCTGCTATTACATCTACTTTTGTTCCCATATTGTAAAGTGCCTTCGCCTGAGGATATGCTATTGCACAACCTGCTCCTCCTCCTATTACAGCAACTTTTTTATAGCCTTCAAGTTCACTTGGTACACCAAGCGGACCTACAAAATCAAGTATATACTCTCCTTCATTAAGCGTATCAAGAAGCTTTGTGCTACATCCTACCTTCTGATAGATAATAGTAACTGTGCCTTTCTCTGCATCATAATCTGCAATTGTAAGCGGAACTCTCTCACCATACTCATCTACACGGAAAATTATAAACTGTCCCGGCTTTGCCTTCTTTGCGATAAGCGGTGCTTCTACTACCATTTTTGTCATGGAAGGATTAAGTGCGGTTTTCTCTACAATCTTAAACATATACAAATCCTCTTTTCGGCAATTATTATTACATTTTATCTTTGTTTTGAGCAGAGTTTTTTCACAATAATTTGTTCTTCTTTAATCTTTTATAAGATGTTCTTTCTCGCTCAATCATAATTTAATCTTTATTATACTACAAACCCGAACTTTTCACAATACTTTTTAGATATTTCTTGGTTTACAGCAATGAATTATTTTTATTACTTCTCTGCAAACAAAATTATCCCCCCGACAATTTTTGTTATCGGGGGGATTTTTGACGCTCGTATTACTTATCGGATATTAGTACGTTCTTTAGAAAACAACTTCTTTTCCGACTGATCCCGATACAGGAAGCTTAATGGTGTATCTCAATATAACCATTGCATCTGCATTTGTAACCTTACCGTCATTATTTACATCTGCTACAAGACTCTGAATTGTATTAAACTTCTGAAGTTTAATTACATCTCTCATTATCAGCAAGCTGTCCTTTGCTGTGATCTTGCCATCAAAATCAACATCTCCCATGAGGTACTTCTTACCCGGTTTTGGTTCTATGTCTGTTGGCTGATCAGGACTTTCATCAGAGTCAGTTTCTTTCTTCTCACTGTCTGTGTTCGGCTGATCACTGTCTGTGTTCGGCTTGTCACTGTCTGTGTTCGGTTGATCACTGTCTGTGTTCGGCTGATCGCTATCAGTGTTTGGCTGATCGCTGTCAGTGTTTGGTTTATCACTGTCAGTGTTTGGTTTATCACTGTCTGTGTTTGGTTTATCACTGTCTGTGTTTGGTTTATCAATGTCAGTGTTTGGTTTATCACTGTCTGTGTTTGGATTATCACTGTCTGTGTTTGGATTGTCACTGTCTGTGTTTGGCTGATCCGGGCTTTCGTCACTATCTGTATCTACCGGTCTCTTCTTTGCATCAAAGTCCTTTTTAAGTACAAATCTGAGTACATTTCCGTCAGCATCAGTAATCTCGACTGTAGCCTCTGCTATATATCTGCCTTCTTCGGTTACTTCTGGAACATCGTTTGTATCCTTTTTGATCTTCACTGATATATTCGGTGAATCCGGAGTATCCTTGAATTCTACATTCTTCTCTGATGGCATCTCTTCTCCAATGTAATATACATCCTCAATGTTCAATTCTGCATATACAGTCCCTTTTACATTAGCGTTAATTATTCCAAACAAGATCTTGCTTGGATTATCAGGATTTACATAGTATCCATACTTCGGTGTATGCTTAAGAATATGATAATTATCCTTATCAAGAATATTCTCAATACTCTCTACTACATAGATATATGTATATCCATTATTATAATTCTCTTCAATATAGTCGTAAAGAGCCGGATATTCCAACTGAATCATTGTAAGTTCTTCATCTGTAAGCTCTTTGAATGTAAAGTACGGGTTGTGAGTAATAGACTCTTCTTCAGGTTCTCCTTCTCTGTTTGCTCTATCAGGAGTATCTGTTGTTTCCTTAGTTCCTGCATACTCAAGTTCAGCTTGTGAAAGAATTACATAAGGCATTCTTTCTGTTAGTCTTACAAATTCATCTCTTGTGCCTGGGTTGATTACTCCATCTGTTATTGTATGGCAACTAATATCTTCTTGAATACCAAAATAATAATTATAATCATAGTATATATTAGAAGTTGAGAAGTCTGGATTAATCGTATTTCTCATTGCGGCTACAAGATAAGACGTATCTTCGCCCGAATCTATAAGCACACTGTAATTGTTAACTATTTCGTATTGATTATTGTTGATGTACAAATACGGCATTGCCATATCCAGATCATTCAAATCAAAATCTTCATAATCATTAGGTTCAAACGGATTATCTTTTCTTAACGAAGCTCTTTCTGCAGCTGTTATTCCTGAACCTATGTTTTCTTCCTCTATGCACACTGTATAGAGAGAGTCATTTCTCTCTGTGAATACTACCGTTCTGCCTGACGGATTCATAAGGCTAAGAGCAATGTACATATAGAGTTGTATCAATGGATTTACGTTTGGTCTAATTGAAGGATTTTCAGGTTCGTCAACCAATTTCTCATTCATCTCTTCAAAGAATGTGCTTAAACTGATTCCATCAGTATATATATTAAGAGACTTTATCGGAGTTCCTTCCTCTATAAACAAGATTGATGCGGTAATATTATTATTTAAACCTATTTGACTAGAATAATTCAAGTAATCAATTGGTTGACAAACGCTTAATGGGAATGATATAGGAATATCTGC
>ONAH01000118.1 GCA_900315715.1 uncultured Eubacteriales bacterium | reverse complement strand
GTTTCTGTTTCTGTTTCTGTCTCTGTTTCTGTTTCTGTCTCTGTTTCGGTTTCAGTTTCTGTTTCTGTTTCAGTCTCTGTTTCTGTTTCAGTCTCTGTTTCTGTTTCAGTCTCTATTTCTGTCTCAGTCTCTGTTTCTGTTTCAGTTTCAGTTTCTGTCTCTGTTTCTGTTTCTGTCTCTGTTTCTGTTTCAGTTTCTGTTTCTGTCTCTGTTTCTGTCGGTACATCACTGTCTTTAATAGTATCGCTAATCTTTGGTTCCGGATCAGGAATAATCACTATTACATCTACTGTATCTTTATCAGAAACATTTTCTTTTGCCGTTGCAACAACTGTACTTGTTATCGTGTTGTTCTCGGAATAATCTACATCTGATACTTTTACTTCATACTTAACTACTATGCTTTGACCTATCTCGATCTTGTCAATAATAAGTGTATCGCCGTCAGCCTTGTACTTAGGATCATAATCTCTAAATGTACCGGGGTGGTTTTCTTTAACAACAACTTCTGTTAGAGTTACATCACCGTTGTTTGTTATTACATCTGTGTAAATTATTGTGTCATTAGGTGTATATTCATACTGTGCAACAGTCTTTACAACCTTAATTGACGCAGTATTTACAGGCACATTCGCTGTAGCTTCATCCGATACACCTTCCGTCGCAACTGCTTCTACTGTTGTTGAGTGTATCTTATCTGCTACATTCTCGTTAGTTATTACTGTTGAGAATGTAAATGTATAACTCTCTCCTACATCAAGTATCGGTATTATAAACGAATTTTCTGTTGTTGCATACGGAACATCAAATGTACCGTTGATGTTTTCTGTTACAACTACATTTGTAAGAGGTATATCTCCCTTGTTGGTAACCGTATCAGTCCATACTACTGTTTCACCTATCTTGTAAGTTCTTCCATCAACTGTCTTTGTTACTTCGATTAACGGATTATTTACAAGTGCGTAGTTTGTATCACTGTCAGATACCTTATCACTGGATTCTGTTATACTGTCTTCGCTTGCTGTTGCTGTAACCGTACTTATTATCTTACCATCAGCAACAGTCTTATCATTCGCAGGAACTACATACTGATATGTATAGCTTTCACCCGGTTCAAGTGCTGCTATGACAATATGATCATTTACAATTAATGCGCCGTTTGCTAATACAAATGTACCGTCTAAATCTTCTGTGACAACAATGTTAGTAAGTCTTGTATCACCGTCATTCTTTACAATATTTGTAAATACTACATCGTCACCCATTAAATGCATGCGGTTTTCAACAAGTTTAGTTACATCTATTGAATAATGTACAATATTAACTACTGAACTGTCGTCATCTTTTACACCTTCATCAGTAACTGCTGTTACAAGATTTGTTACTGTGTTATCAACCGAAACAGGTGCATCTTTTGCATTAATTATATAAGTTAATGTTACACTCTCTCCAGGTTCAAGTTTTGAAATTGTTACTGTTCCGTCTGCGTTAAGCGTAACATTTTCTGTGGCAATATATTTGCCTTTTTCAAAATATTCTTTAACTACAATGTTAGTAAGTGGATCATCGCCTGTATTTGTAACAACATCTTTATAAACTATATTTTCTAGGTCATTGTAGATTGTCTTTTCAGGTGTTGTTGTAACCTTAATACTATATACAGGTGTTGGTATATCAAATGTTTCTGTTTTGTATGTATGTACAGTGCAGTTGTCTTTATCTGTAACTTTCTGCGCTGTTGTAACATCAGCCTCATTGATTATCGTATTATCAACCGCAATACTTGCAGGTACTTTGTAATAGAAAGTATAACTATCACCGGGTTTCAAATCCGGAATCTTAGCTGATGTACCCATAGGAGTTAAGCCCTCTTGCTCAACATATTCGCCTACAAGCTTTTGATTTACAATCACTTCTGTCAGTGGAGTATTTCCCGTATTCTTAACTGTTTCGGTATAAGTCACTGTTTCAGATTCTTTATACAGAGGCTTATCAGGTGTCATTTTTATTTCTACATTAGCTTTCGGAATATAATATGTTACTTCTCTCTCATCGCTGTCTCCGATAATATTTGTACAATAAACTACAAACTTATGCGTTTTAGTAGGATCACCAATTACACTATCGGGCACATCTATAACGACATCATCTGTTGCCTTATCTCTTGTGATTGTAGTCTTGTATGTTTCGTTACCATCTTCATCTACAACTGTTAATGTATAATTCATAACATAAACAATGTCTTCAGGGTCAACCTTTGTTGTAGTTTTATGGTCAGGCGTATCACTTGTTTCTACACCAAATCCTTCGTCAATCGGCTTAGTCCATGTTAATTTCTTTGTAGTTGGATCATACGCAAGATTTACAACAGGATCTGGACGTGATGCGAATATTATTTCACCCCATTTGTATTCAACAAAGTCTAAATTTTTTGATTGTTTATAAACACTTGTATGTTGAACAAACTCTCCGTTAAGGAATCCCATTTTAGGACCACTGTAATATCCATTATATGAAAGTTTATTTAATGCAAATACTTGATTAACTACATTATATGGAACACCTTTTTGTACATTTGTTAAATCTGATATACTAAATTTAACCTCATCATTTTTATAAGTTTCCGGTTTTTGCGCATTCTCAAGCTTTGCTACACGTGAAATATGTACACCTTCTCTTATCATCGCTTCAAAAAGCGAACTATATTTACCAGGATTTTCATAAGTTTCACTAATATCAAAATATGATTTAAAAGGAACAACTGTTATGTCATCATATGTAGGCAAATACGATTCATTTGGAGATATAGTTCCACTCTTCCATTTCTCTACAAATTCACCTATTAATTTCCAACCGTCAATTTCTTCTTGTGTAGCTACCTGTTTGTAATCATATTCTGAATCACCACTAAAATATGAAAGAGAGTCCAAGTTACTAAGGTTACTATACTTATACAAATATCCATCCGCAGGATTATAATTATACTCATAAATAGAGTCTTCGTTATTAATTATTGGATCCTGATCAGTTGTACTATAATATCTATAATTGTATTCTGTAGAATTGTTGTAATGATCTAAATACTCATTTAGACTCAAGCCCAATAATTCATCTCTTCCACCATAGTAAGAATCATAATATGTCGATCCATAAGTGTTAACTGCTAAATCATCAGGCTCGTTTATCATAAATTCAACTGTTTTTGTAGTTGGAGATAAATGATTAATTCTATAATAATAACGATTTGGCGTACTGTACCAGTTTACACTATACCTATATTTATAGTCACATTCATATGTAATCGAAGCTTTTGTTTTAAAATTCGCACTATTGTATATTTTTTTAACACTGCTTGGAGTGTCTGGATCTTCACAATAAGCTTTAAGTGCTGAAATAAAATCGACAGCGTCTTTTTCATCTGTGATATCGTTTAATTTTATATAGAAATACTTTGGAACATTCGTATAATACTTATGTTCCACGTTTTGTTCAACAGTATTTTGATCAAATTGCGTATTTGGTAATCCGGTGTACCAACCAAGAATAACATTACCTCTATCAATAAAATCATATGATGATTTAACAGGATTTTTCTCATCTGAATTAGTCAAGGAATTATAATAAATATACTCTCCATCCAATTCGACAAGGTGGAATCTATTTCTATCCAACGCATTCATCAAAGGATATAGATTTTCAGGTGTTAAAACATTAGAACTATCACTACTTCCTTCTCCATAAGTATAATCATCTTTTGAGATAGTGATAGACCTCCATTTGTCAGGCTTGTTATCAGACACACCATTTGTCTCGTATCCTACCGCATTTGGACCAAAATCTACACTTAATCCAGAGTTATATACAACCATATCACCAACCCTTGTCTGCTCAAGAGTAAGATTAGTTGACATTCCATTCATCGGTAAAGCAATATCTTCTTCACTATCAATATCAACATAAAAACGCTTTGTCGTTTTGTCATTTACTAATTTACCAAAAGAAATTGCATTGTCAAGCTGATAAAAAGAATTGTCGTTAATGGTAGTACTATGTGCAAAACGTATTGCGTAATAATTGGTAGTAGGTATCCAACGAGTTTCTATATTATTTCTATCAACGCTCTTTACGTTTACGGTCTGTGTAGCACCATCTTCATAGGTAAGTACAACTTCAATATCACTATTTTTGAAGTCAAAATCATAATACCTAATTCTCGAACCGTACCCATCTGATGTTAATTCATCATAATAGTATGGGAATGATACAACAGCCATATTAAAATCGTCAACTAAAGACCACTTTATTGAATTATTATTATTATATGACTCACGATCCGATCCTTTATACCTTTTGCCAGTTACGGAGTCAGTAATAAATAAATCAACATTAACAATATCGCGAAGTTTATTGTCTGATAATCTGTCATCCAACAAAATATATATTCCATTTTCGTATCCTGACTTTATTTCGTATGTAGGCAGATTAGTAACAATTGGAAGATTCTCATCTGCACTAGCAGAAAGTATCAAAACTGTTGACATCATGCTCAACAACAGCATAAATACTAATATTAATGCTGCCGAACTTTTCAAACTACTTCGTAATCGTTTCATTATCCGCACGCCCTTTCCTTTGTTCACATTAATATAAACTTACTATGACACTATTAGTACCAATTATTAAAACTATATTATCATACTTCAGTTGCTAATTCAATACATTTTTTTAGAAAAAACTAATTTTAGTATATTTACCTAAATAATCAATAATCATTTTTACATTATCTTTTATATACTATTGTATTAATATGTTCAAGTGGGTGCTTAAATAATTGTTTTATTTCACTTATGCTCATCTATATTTTTCTTTATCTGCTCAAACGTCACTCCGTACTTTACTGCAATATCTCTTGCGTAACTTACTCCCTGCGGAGGCGCTATACTCACTCTAAACGACCTTGCTCCGTTTTCAACTCCTGTTACTAAACTCTCTACCTTGCTCGTTCCCCCTGTTTCTGAATTTATTGCGTCAAGATTTCGTGCAAGTTCATGCATATGCGTGTTGAATATTGTCCTCGTTCCTACGTAGCGCATCGACTTTACTACATCTTTTGCAATATATAATCCCTCTGCTACATTCGTTGTCGCAAGACTCTCATTAAACAAAAGCAGGCTTCTGTCTGTCGCTTTCTCAAATATCTCTGCTATCCTCTGCGATTCCTCTCCCAATCTTCCAAGATCTACCGTATCATTCTCATCTGCCGGAAAATGTGTATATATATTGTCGCACGGGCTAAACTTGAACTCTCTTGCCGGTACGTATATTCCGTTCTGTGCTAGCAAACACGCTAACCCTACCGCCTGTGTAAACGTTGTCTTTCCTCCACGGTTCGGTCCTGTCATTATGTATATTCTGCCTTTGTCGGAAAATTCAAAATCATTTCCTATTATCTCAAACTCCTCTCCCTGTGTGCGTTTTATCGCAAGCTTAAGATTGTAAATCCCGTTTGTGTATAGCTCTCTGTCCGCTGTTGGCAATACCTCTGCTTTGCAAAGTATTAGCCCCTTTTCTTGTATCTTCTCTATTAGCTCTGCCCAGCGTATATAAAATATTATCTCCGGAACTAACGATACAAGCTTAAATCCGCTGATACCAATGTATTTTTGAAGTGTTCCCTTTATTTCCTTTACTATCTTTTTTACTATCGCCGTTACCGTTTTCGTCATATTCGCAGAAAGCTGGTCCGAACCGGTAGGTGCTTCCGATTTCTGAATACTGTGTATCTCATTTTGCGCCCCTATCACTATCCTGCCCATCCCTAACTTGACTCCCTGCTGGTTCTGCGGATGAAACGACTTCAGACTTGTGAACGCTGTTCCCGAATATAGTTCATCGTTCTGAGATGTAAAACTCATAAAATTCTTCAAAAGTCCGCTGTCAGTTATTAAATGAGTATTAAGTGATATTATTCCTGCTTCTGTCGGTCTTAATAGGCTGTCAAGATTTACTCCTATCGTTATACTTCTTATGCGCTGTGCCTTTGCTAATGTTTCCGCAATATCCTGTTTTATCTGCGGAAATCCACTGTTATCGTGTATTTCGGTTACAATTTCTTTGAGTTTCTTCAAGCCTTCCGAACGTATCTCTATCTTTTCAAGTGTGTTCTTTATGCTTGTTATGCAGTTTACATATCCGTCAATCTCACGCAGTCGGTTGATTAACTGCCAAAGATCGGATGCGTCAGTGTCTTTCTGAAACTTCTCTATCTCTCTTAGTTCTGAAAGATCAGTCAATAGTTCCTCAAGTTCATGTCTTAGACTTGGGTTCCTGAGAAGGTCATCAAATATATCCCCTCTGTATTTTATTACACGCTCATCATCTGTTATGCTTGTCATTAGGTTTTTTATGCTGTTTCTCTCAAATACTTCTTTAGTGAGATTTTCACATACATAGTCTATCGACAAATCATTTATCGCCTGCTGGGGAAGTGTGCTGTACTTTACGTCAATATTATCCGGGTGTAATAAACTAAAATTCATTTTTCATCAGACCTTTCTTTCAATATAGATTCTATTCTTTTATTATGACAAATTTGCAATTACTTTAAATTCACATACTAAATTATAATACATTCATTAGGTTCTGTCTTAATTATATCTCTGCAATCTAAAGATAAACTAAAGAAACCAAATCTTTCTGAAAAATATTGATTGTCGCATTATAATAGCTAATATTTCAAATAACCGCCAACTGTTTTCATTATATATACTTCCCCTTTTAAACTTCATACTATATCGTTTCACTCTCATATCTCTATTGTACTAATCTTATCATAACCATAATATAAATTCAACATAATACCAATTTCGTAAAAATCGTTCTTTGTAAACAATTTGTTAATAACAAAATACCCCTTGATTTTTTCTTGAATATGGTATAGAATATATTTAGCACTCAGAGATCATGAGTGCTAAAACATTGTTGATTATCTCAAGGAGGAATATATTATGACTATTAAGCCACTTTTAGACAGAGTTGTACTTCAGGCTGAGAAAGCTGAGGAAACAACAAAGAGCGGTATCATTCTTGCCGCTGCCGCACAGGAAAAACCACAGTTTGCTAACGTTGTAGCAGTAGGCCCGGGCGGCGTTGTTGACGGCAAAGAGGTTGTTATGCAAATCAATGTCGGCGATAAGGTACTTACAAATAACTATGCAGGAACTAAAGTTAAGGTTGACGGTGAAGAATACACTATCGTTCGTCAGTCTGATATTCTTGCAGTTGTAGAATAATTTCAGGAGGTAACAAATTATGGCTAAACAAATCATTTATGGCGAAGATGCAAGAAAAGCACTTAAAGCAGGTGTGGATCAGCTCGCAGATACAGTTAAAATTACTCTCGGACCTAAAGGCAGAAACGTAGTTCTTGACAAGAAATTCGGTGCTCCGCTTATCACTAACGATGGTGTTACTATCGCTAAAGAAATTGAGCTTGACGATCCTTTCGAAAATATGGGCGCTCAGCTTGTTAAAGAGGTTTCCGTTAAAACTAACGACGTTGCAGGCGACGGTACAACTACCGCTACTCTGCTCGCTCAGGCTCTTATCAGAGAAGGTATGAAAAATGTTACTGCGGGCGCTAATCCGATGATCCTCAAAAAGGGTATTCAGTCTGCAGTTGAAACAGCTGTTAAGGCTGTTATCGATAATTCTAAGGAAGTAAGCGGCAGTAAGGATATTGCAAGAGTTGCAGCTATCTCTTCTGCTGATGAGAAAATCGGTGAGCTTATCGCAGAAGCTATGGATAAGGTTTCTTCTGACGGAGTAATCACAGTTGAGGAGTCAAAGACAGCTGAAACTTATTCAGAGGTTGTTGAGGGTATGATGTTCGACAGAGGATATATCGCTCCGTACATGGTTACAGATACTGATAAAATGATTGCTGAGCTTGATAATCCTTACATTCTTATCACAGATAAGAAAATCTCAACTACTCAGGATATTCTACCACTCCTTGAGCAGATTGTAAAAACAGGCAGCAAACTTCTTATTATTGCTGAAGACGTTGAGGGTGAAGCTCTTACTACACTTATCCTTAACAAGCTCAGAGGCACATTCACTTGTGTTGCCGTTAAGGCTCCGGGCTTTGGCGACAGAAGAAAAGAAATGCTCCAGGATATTGCTATTCTTACCGGTGGTCAGGTAATCAGCTCTGACCTTGGTCTTGAACTTGTTGACACAGAGATGTCTCAGTTAGGCCGTGCAAGACAGGTTAGAATTGACAAAGAGAACACTATCATTGTTGACGGTCAGGGTAACTCTGATGAAATCGCTTCCCGTGTTGCTCAGATCAGAGCACAGCTTGAAACTACAACATCTGAGTACGACAAGGAAAAACTTCAGGAAAGACTTGCTAAACTTGCAGGCGGTGTTGCAGTTATCAAAGTTGGTGCAGCAACAGAAATTGAAATGAAAGAAAAGAAACTCAGAATTGAGGACGCACTTGCTGCTACTAAGGCTGCAGTTGAGGAAGGCATTGTTGCAGGCGGCGGTACTGCTCTTATGAACGCTATCCCTGCAGTAGAGGCTAAACTTGCCGAAGCTGAGGGCGACGAAAAGACCGGTATACAGATCGTACTTAAAGCACTTGAAGAGCCGGTTCGTCAGATCGCAGCTAATGCCGGTCTTGAGGGTTCTGTTATAGTTGACAATATCAAGAAGTCTGAGAAAACAGGCTACGGCTTCAACGCACTTACTGAGGAATACACAGACATGTTAGACGCCGGTATCGTTGATCCGACTAAGGTTACACGTTCTGCACTCGAAAACGCTGCTTCTGTTGCAGCTATGGTTCTTACAACTGAGTCACTTGTTGCTGACATCAAAGAGCCTGCTGCGGCTGCTGCTCCTGCACCTGATATGGGCGGAATGTACTAATCAATATAATATGTTTCTTGAACGGATCGCTTCGGCGGTTCGTTCTTTTTTTATATAACAAAATGCAGACAGTATCTCTTACCTGTCTGCATTGTTATTTATAATGTAATATTTTTATTCTTCAAACTCTCGCTCCAATAGCACTCTTCTTTTGCATTGCAGCAAAAACACATTCTCGAAAGTTTATCCGCTTTATATAATACCGCACCAAGCGATTCATCATCTGTATCAGCAGGTGTTCGGTGATCACTTATTGATTTGCTGATAAATTCAACCTCTTCATCGTTATATCCGCACTCAAAAAGAATACTTCTTGCTATTTTTTCACCTGCTTTATTATGCGGAGTGCCATTTTTATACTGCTCACATCTGCCTATATCATGCAAAAGTGCCGCCGCATAAATAATATCTTTACTGTAAGGCAAGTTTTTTTCAAGCTTAATTATGTACATTATCCTTGCCGTATCAAGCAAATGCGTTATTCCATGACGGCAAAACTTACGCTCCCGCTCATACTCATTTATACTGTCAAGCAGCGATATATATTCCTTATTCTCAAGAAGTCTGTTGTATCTGTCACCGCTGTTCATTATGACCGCACCATATCCATAAACATACGCTGTTTTTCGTAATTGTTTGCAAAGCATCCCCTTGCCGCATAAGTTACCGTTTGGCTGCCTGGCTTTTTTATTCCCCTCATTGACATACACATATGCTCAGCCTCCAGCATTACCATAACTCCGTTTGGCGCAAGATATTTCTCCAGTGCGTCTGCTATCTGAGATGTAAGCTGCTCTTGTATCTGCGGACGTCTCGCATACACCTCTACCGCCCTGGCAAGTTTGCTGAGTCCTACTACCTTTCCGTTTGGAATATACGCAATATGGGCTTTCCCAAAAAACGGCAACAGATGATGTTCACACGTTGAGTAGAACATTATATCCTTTACAAGAACTATATCATTATTATCTACGGTAAACTGCTTTGACAGATGCTCCTCTGCTGTTTTTCCCAGTCCGCCGTATATCTCCTCACACATTCTTGCAACTCTATCCGGTGTTTCAATAAGACCTTCTCTCTCAACGTCTTCACCTATTCCCTCTAAGAAAAGAGTAACCGCCTGCTTTATCTTTTCGCTATCCATAATAAAACAAACCTCCTGTGCAGATAATCCGTCAGCCGCACAAAGAGGTTTCTATGTAGCAGCGGAATGCGGCTGCGAAATCGCAAGCAATGCTTTTCGTCCTCTGACAACTTCCTGTTCAAAAGGCACTTAACGCTTCGCAGCCTACTCTGCAATTTATTACTGTATTATTTACGCACCTTATGCGGCGCTTATATCAGTATAACACACTCCGACAAAATAATCAACGAATTATACAAAATTAACCTACAACTATCTAAGTGTGTATTTTGATTTTCTTGTGTAAAAATACAACGTCTTTCCTATATTATAGTTTTGAATATCCAAAGCTGTTTACCAATGCCTCTATCTTTTCGCCTCTCTTACATATCGGACACTGGTGTGGCTTATAGCTTTCGTAATCTCCAAGGTCATTGGGGTCAAATATCGATGTTACCGTTTGGCCGTCACATTCATCTACTGTGGAGAATATTGCTGCAACTCCTGTTACTCTTCCCCCATAGTAATTTACAGCGTCCATTGCGGCAAGCACACTTTTTCCTGTTGTTACTGACGCTGCAAGCACAAGAACGTTCTTGCCCGAAATCATCGGTACAAGATTATCTCTGAACATTATCTGTCCGCCAGATACCAATTCGGGTGTTACAACATACATTGTCTGATGTGCGTTCATGTTCAGATAGTGGTCACCTGTCAGTTCCTCTGCAATACAAGTTCCTACTACCTGCATTCCATCTATACAAAGAATCGTGTCTATGATAGTGTTTACACCGTAGTTTTTTGCTATTTCACTTGCTACTGCCTTTGCCTCTGATAAACGCATCTTCTGTATCGTTACATCTATAAAATAGTTTGTGTGTAGGTGCATTGTTGCAAAATGTCCTTTTCCTACTCGAAGAAACACATCGGGGTTTTTCGTTCTGATTTTAAAAGCTTCTGACATATTATCACCTGCTGTATTTATTTTTCTATTATTATAGTACAACATTTTACAGGGTAAATCAAGTGTTTATTTGTAATTATTATTAATTTGAACCATCTTTGTATAACACTTTTTTATCCATACTGCAAATATTTCATTCAGATTTATTACTGTTTGCAGGAATTGCCTCTCTGTGTGCTTTGATTAACTGCATTATTGCTTCTTCTCCAACATCATATTTTTCTGCAAGCTGCATGACTTTCTGCTCCATATAATCTAACAGTATATGATCGCTTATCGGAGATACGCTGTCCCACAGGTGAGAAAACTCATCATCAGCATTTTTATCGTTAATGTTTATTTCCTTTACTCCTTTTATTATACGCTCTGTGTTTATATCTATATACTTTTGTGCGTCATTACCGAACGCCCACTCAAACTCCTGTAATATTGCTGTATCTTCACTGACGTTTTCTGTTCGTTTACTTAGTTTATAAGGTCTGACGTATCCTACCGCCTCAAGTGCGTCCGTGATAGTCTTTCTCACACTGCCCTCCTCAATTATATAACCCAGTCCGTAGCTTCTTAATTCCTCATTGACCTTTGAGATATGCTCAACTATAAACAGTCTTATTCCCCTCTTTTTTAGGTTTTTATAGAGTATATCAAGCGTCTGAGCGCCTGTCGTATCTATACTGCCTATTCCGCTTGCATCTACTATTATATATCTTGTATCTTCTTTTACAGCATTTTCTATATCACGTCTGAAGCCCTCAACATTCGCAAAAAACAAGTTGCCTTTAAAACGGTATATTACGACCTTTTCTATCGGCTGAGATTTTGCATAAGACGCAAGATTGTAGAAATGATTTCTGCCGGGTATTACTCCAAGAAATGCTGTCGGCGGATCACTTTCTCTTATTATCACATTCAGAAAAGACAACACAACGCCTATTACTACTCCGTATATCGTTCCGAATACAAGTACCCCAAGAAATGCCGCAATAAATATTACAAGTTCCTTGCGGCTGCTTTTTGCAAGTTTGCGTGCAAGCTTAAACTCTGTTCCGCTCCACAATGCACACACAACAATAGATGTCAATACCGGCACAGGAAGAAAACTTATAAAACCTGATGCAAGCAAGAGTATTATAAGCATTACCGCTGACGCAGTAAGCGATACTATCTGACTTGTACCACCGTTTCTGTCATTCATCGTAGTTCGTGATACACTTCCGTTTAGCGGACACACACCGATAAATGATGCCGCTATATTGCAAACAGAAAACGCAAGCAGCTCATTATTGTCATCTATTGAATAGCTGTTTTTCAGAGCAAAATTTTTCTCTGCAAGCAGCGTTTCCGATGCAATTACCACAGCAATAGATATACTTGCTGTAAGTGCCGAATAGCAATTTTCAAGTGTAAAATTCGGTACCGAAAACCGCCCTAATCCACCTGCCACTTCGGGGAGAGTTTTTATCCCCCATTTATCACAATAATCATACAAAAACTGTCCCCCTGCCGCTACAATCATTACTATTGCCGACATCGGAATTTTTGGTATATACTTTCCCGACAACATTATCACAGTTATACATATCACAGATAATACAACCGATACTGCATTAAAGCTTTCGCCAAACGATTTAACTATATGCTTTACAAGTTCAAAAACCTCTCCTGTACCCGACTGACCTCCAAACAGTTTAGGCGTCTGCATCAATATTATTGTGCAGCAAATCCCGCTTATAAATCCACCCATTACTGGCGATGACACAAACCGTGTAAGACTGCCAAACTTCATCAGACTGAACAGTAAAAGCCATATTCCTGTGAAAAACGCTATTATCGGAACTATCTCCTGTGCCTTTTCACTTTCGCTTACTATCCCTAATGTCGAAAGCGTTCCGCCTACAAGTGCAGCCGGTGCGGCATCAACTCCAAATATACACTGAGGAGAAGATGATATTATCGCAAACAGAAACACCGGTATCACCGAACCGTACAAACCGTACTGGGAGGGTAGTCCTGCTATCTGTGCATATCCCATCGAAATAGGTATTGACACAAGTGCGATGATAATGCCGCTGATAATGTCCGTTTTTATTTTTTCTTTCTTAAGTGATTTTAGCCCTTGCAGCATATTGTCACCGCTTTCCTACTATATATTTATTATAGAATACAGCATTTTTTACATAATTTCAAGAGGTTTAAACGTAAAAAACAGCACCGCCTATAAAAGCGATGCCGTTTTGTTTATTCAAGCTCAAATGCGCCTGTATATAACTGGTAATACTTGCCCTTCTGAGCAATCAACTGTTCATGGCTTCCTCTCTCAATTATTCTGCCTGCTTCAAGCACCATAATAACATCTGAGTTTTTTACGGTTGACAGTCTGTGTGCTATTACAAATACCGTCCTGCCATGCATGAGTGAATCCATTCCCTTAGTTACAAGCATTTCCGTTCTTGTATCAATAGATGATGTTGCTTCGTCAAGTATCATTACCGGTGGATCCGCAACAGCCGCCCTTGCAATGGATATAAGCTGTCGCTGACCTTGTGATAAGCTTCCGCCTGTTCCGTCTATCATCGTATTATAGCCGTCGGGAAGTCTTTTTATAAAGTCATCTGCATTTGCAAGCTTCGCCGCAGCTATACACTCATCATCTGTTGCGTCAAGCTTTCCGTAGCGTATATTATCCATTATACTTCCGGTAAACAGGTTTGTTTCCTGAAGTACCACTCCAAGCGATTTTCTCAAATCTGCTTTCTTAATCTTATTTATATTAATTCCGTCATATCGTATCTTGCCGTCTGCTATATCGTAAAATCTATTGATAAGGTTTGTGATAGTTGTCTTTCCTGCGCCTGTCGCTCCTACAAAAGCTATCTTATGGCCTGGTTCAGCAAATATTGATACATTGTGCAGTACTATTTTCTCAGGAACATATCCGAAATCTACATCAAACAGACGTACATCGCCTTTGAGTTCAGTATAGGTTGTTGTTCCGTCACCGTGAGGGTGTTTCCATGCCCAAATACCTGTTCTCTCATCACATGGAACCAGCTCTTCGTTCTCATACTTTGCGTTCACAAGTGTCACATAGCCGTCATCCGTTTCGCTCTTTTCATCAAGCATTGAGAATATTCTCTGAGCACCTGCAAGCGCCATTACAATCGAATTAATCTGTTGTGATACCATTCCCAACGGACCTGAAAAGCTCTTCGAAAGCTGAAGAAACGACACAATCGCACCTACCGTTAACACTCCTCCGCCTGTTAGCGAAATCAATGCTCCCACTATCGCAAGAACAGCATACTGAAGATTGCCTATGTTCATCATTATCGGCATAAGTATATTTGCATACTTGTTTGCATTGTATGCTGAGTCAAACAACTCGTCGTTTAGTTTATCAAAATCCTCTTTCGTCTTATCTTCATGGCAAAATACTTTGATAACCTTCTGGCCTGTTATCATCTCCTCAATAAAGCCGTTGACCTTACCTAAAGACTGCTGCTGTGCTATAAAGTATTTTCCGCTGTTTCCGCCTACTGTCTTCACAACAAGAAACTGTATCACACAGAATAGTATTACCACTCCGGTCAGATACGGACTTGTATATATCATTGCACAGAAAACAGCAATAATTGTTACTATTGAGTTGAACACCTGCGGTATGCTCTGAGATATCATTTGTCTGAGCGTATCTGTATCGTTTGTGTAGTAGCTCATAATATCGCCGTGAGTATGAGTGTCGAAATACTTTATCGGCAACGTCTGCATATGCTCAAACATATCGTCACGCACTCTTTTTAGCACACCCTGAGATATCGTTATCATTATTCTGTTGTATAGATATGCCGCACTTACTCCTATAAAATAAAGCACTCCCATTACTAATAGTGCCCTTACAAGAGGTGCAAAATCAGGGTGTAATTGTGTAAGCATTGGTGTGATATAACTATCTATCAGTATCTTTATGAACATAGAACCGGCAACATTCACTACCGCACTTACAAGAATACATATCAGCACAAAGAAAAATCTCGCCTTATATCGTGAGAACACGTAATTTAACAGTCTTTTTACAGTATTTTTATCTACCTTTGGCATAGGCGGTTTTCCGCCTTTTGGGGGCATTTTTCCATTTTTTTCCGCAGCGGTATTCCTTTTTTCTTCCTTTACCGCTTTATCGTTATGTTGGTTCTGTTTGTTTTTTGGCTGAGGTTTTGCGGTCTTTTCTGTCTGTTCAGCATTATTACTTCCTTCGGGTTTTGCTGAAACATTTTTATTCTTATTTTCCTGCGTCTTATTTGCTGAGGGGATTTGCTTTTTCTTTGTTTTCTTCTTACTCATCTTCGCTGCCCCCTTTCACCTGTGACTCGTAAACCTCACGATATATTGCGTTATTCTTCAGAAGATCTTCGTGCGTTCCAAATCCGTTGAGTTTTCCGCCTTCAAGAACTATTATTTTATCTGCATCTTCGACTGAAGATATTCTCTGTGCAATAATAAACTTTGTAGTATCAGGTATCTCTTCTGCAAAGGCTTTTCTGATAAGCGAATCCGTCTTTGTATCTACCGCGCTCGTTGAGTCGTCAAGAATAAGTATCTTAGGTTTTTTGAGCAACGCTCTTGCTATACACAAACGCTGTTTCTGTCCGCCCGATACGTTAGTGCCGCCCTGCTCGATATATGTATCATACTTATCCGGAAACTTCTCTATAAATTCGTCTGCACACGCAAGCTTACATACTCTTTTTATTTCGTCATCTGTTGCATTCGGATTACCCCAGCGGAGGTTTTCTTTTATCGTTCCTGAGAACAGCACATTCTTCTGAAGAACCATAGCAACATTGTTTCTCAGC
Source organism: uncultured Eubacteriales bacterium (assembly GCA_900315715.1). Lineage (GTDB taxonomy): Bacteria > Bacillota > Clostridia > Oscillospirales > Acutalibacteraceae > RUG592. The sequence continues at coordinate 2,758 of ONAH01000118.1, read as the reverse complement.
GTTTCAAGGTCATAATCACGCACATCTACTCCGCCTACCAATACTCTACCCTTTGTAGCATCGTATAGACGTGGTATCAGCTGTACAAGGCTTGACTTTGACGAACCGGTTCCGCCGATTACTCCTATTACCTCTCCCGACTTTATTTCAAGGTCAATATCGCTCAAACAATATCTGTCCGACGCATTATAGCTGAATGATACTCCCTCAAACTTTACCGAACCGTTCTTTACCTCTTTTATCGGGTTTTCTCCGTTTGTAAGGTCGGATTTCTCATCAAGTACCTCGCATATTCTCTCTGCCGACGCTTTTGAAATAACTATCATCATAAATATCATTGAAAGCATCATCAAACTTATAAGCATCTGCATCAAATATGAATAAAGACTCGTAAGCTGTCCTGTTGTAAGTCCTAAACTTGGATTATTTCCTGAAGCTACTATGAATTTTGCAGAAAGCCATGACAGACATATCATACTTCCGTATATTACCAACTGCATTACCGGCATATTAAAAATAATTATCTTCTCTGCCTTTAAAAACAAATTGTATATCTCGCCTGATACGTCCTTAAATTTCTTATCTTCGTATTCTTCACGCACAAATGTTTTTACTACTCTTATACCGTGAAGATTTTCACCCACAATATTATTAAGCTTATCGTAAGTTTTGAACACCTTCTCAAAAATCGGGTGTGCATTAGAAAAAATTATCAGAAACGCTACTGCAAGTATCGGTACTGCAAGCAGATACATTAGCGAAATAGTCTTATTTATTCTGAATGCACTTATCATACAAAATATTATCATTGCGGGACTTCTGAACGCCGTTCGCACTATCATCATGTATGAGTTCTGAACGTTTGATACATCGGTTGTTAGTCTTGTGACCAAACTCGACGTCGAAAACTTATCTATATTTGAGAAAGAAAATCCTTGTACATTATAAAACATATCTTTTCTCAAATTCTTCGCAAATCCTGCCGCCGCCTTCGCCGCAAACATTCCTGCCAGCGCACCGCATAATAGCGATATCAGACATGCTGTTACAAGCTTTGCACCTGTAAGCCATATATAAGACATATCTCCCTTGTTTATTCCGAAATCTATAAGGTCCGCCATTAACTTCGGAATAATTACCTCAAGTATTACCTCTCCGACTACCGTTATCGGAGCAAGCAGTGATACAAGCCAGTATTCTCTTACACAGCCTGCAAGCTTTTTTATCATACACATCACTCCTTATAAATTAATTTTATCGTGTCACTGACTTTCTGCATTTTTCTGTATTTTTGCGAGAACATCATAGAATGTATCCAGTTCATCTTCGGGTATTCCACTTGTCAGACTTTCTTCAAACTCTATCGTACGTTTATTGACTTCATCGCATATCTCCAGTGCCTTTTCTGTTAGTACAAGCTTTTTTAGCCTTGCGTCACGTTCAACAGAAACTCTTTCGATATATCCTTTTTTCTCAAGTAATGATATTATACTCGATGAAGTAGATCGTCTTATATAAAACTTCTCTTCTATATCTTTTTGAAAAACGTCCTCGCCGCTATGATCGAACAGATACATCAGAAGCCAGCAGTTTGACGTTGTTATCTCTTCGCCGTACACGTCTTTACATATGCCCGAAAATGATCGCCTTATGCAGTTTGAAACACGCTTTATGTCACGACCAACATATCTGTCACTCTCCACATAAACACCCCCTTTTTCATAAAAAATGTCAGTACACTAATTGTTCGTGTACTAACATTATAAACCTTTATCCTAAAACATGTCAATTCATATATACAAAAAGCAAAATTTTCGTCATGTTGCTGTAACACACAAAAAATACAGGGGCGTTATTTAGACTATTTCACAAACGCCCCTGTCTTTAATTATTTTTTATCAATCTTCTCCAACAACTGCTCAATGACATGTGCACAATCATTTGGTCTTTGGGCAAAGATAAAGTGATCTCCACCCAAGAGAACCATTTCGCAGTTGCCCATTTTTTCAATATATGGCTTAATAACCGTATCTCTCATTTTTTGCGATTGTTGAAGTGTTACCGGAATAAGTGACCTGTCATAGTTTATCGGCTTCATACCGTTATTTACACGCTGCTCATTCATAAATTCAACGTGATTGAGAACATCTTCCTCAGTCGCAAATCCCGTACCTGCGCAAACGTATATTTTAGGGACATCGTTTTCCTTTATATTAGCAAAGGTATAACGTCCGTTTTCGTTTATAAGCTCACATTCCGATGAATTTGCATAATTTGTTCCGCAATGCAGGTGCATAGCCAAAGAAATTTCCTGCTCCTCCTCTGTTCTGTCACCCACAAGAGGAAATACATAATGTTTAACTCCCAATCTGTAAAAACCCAATTTGCAAAAAAACATATCTCTCATATTGGCAGCGTGTGAAGGAACATCAGGCACATCAAAATCAGCAGTAATCTGTGAACCGTCAAAGAAAACTATTCCCTCAATTTCTTCGGGGTACTCGCTCACCCAGTATGTAGCATACACGCCTCCGATTGAGTGTGGCAGTAAAACGTATGGTCCTTCTATTCCTGCATTCTTTAAAGCCATTCTGTAATCGCTTACTATCTGCTCGACAGTCTGAGTATTATTGTTGTCGTCGCTGAGTCCGTAGCCTGCTCTGTCAACAGTAATTATCAGATTATCTGCTTCAAAGCGTTCTGTAACGGGTGTGAGCTGCAAGCCGTAATTCATAACTCCGCCGCCTGACAGTGCTAC
>ONAH01000134.1 GCA_900315715.1 uncultured Eubacteriales bacterium | reverse complement strand
TTTCCCTTGATGATACTTCTGCCTTACTTGCAGCACTTTCCCTTGATGATACTTCTGCCTTACTTGAAGCACTTTCTCTTGATGATACTTCTGCCTTACTTGAAGCACTTTCGCTTGAATATAATTCGGGCTTATCTGAAACAATTACATTTACAGAAGAATTGCTGCTAATTTCTGTTGTTGAAGATATTGTTCCGTTTACGGGAACTCCTGAGGAAAAAATTACCCCTGAAAGTACCCCTACACCTGTCAGAAACAAAACTGCACATATAATACTCATTACGGAAAAAAATCCTTTACTGTGTATCTTTTTATACGGAGTGGGAGTTTTCTGCGGCTGAACTGAATTATGCATAACATTTCGTCCGTAGTGTTTAAGCATTTCTTCCTCAACATATCTGTCAAGATTTTCGGAATACTCTTGGCGATCATCATTATCATAATTCATTTCTCCCCCTCCTTTCGCATTTTATATAATATCCCTTATACCATTATAACTGTTTTTATTGCAAATATCAAGAGTTTATATTTTCACATATAAAAACACCACATAAAGCAATTCGCTAAATGTGGCGTTATTCTTTTAGTATTCTACTGTAACATCATCGCCGCCCGAACCGTTATTCGCCAGTGCTTTATCAGACATCAAAACAGAAAGTGTAGTGTAGTCCGCAATTCCTGTAACCGTCAGGCTGTTTACACTCTGAAAATAACTAACCGCATACGCTGTGTCCTCTGTAAAATCTTCATCAGCTGTACCTTCCATATATCCAAGACTTATAAGCCTTTCTTCTATAAACTTTACCTGCTTGTATGATTCGCCAATCGTATAGTATATATCCTCCTGCGGTGTAAACGGAGGCACATACTTTGGCTTTACATTCTGAAACTCCTCAGGCCATTTCTGTGTGCTTGTGTATGATTCATGCGCCTTATCTGCAATATAATCTACTGTTATCAGCCTTGTTTTGCCCTGAAGCTGTACATACTTTCTGGGAAGATTAAATATCTTGCTGTTGTTGAGAGCCTTCAAGCTCCTCAAATCCGGATTGCTTGCAATTACTTCCGCAACACCTGTATCGCAGAAAATAATATCCGGGTTGCTTTTCAGAAGCATATCTATCCCCACATAGCCGTTATCGTCATCTGCAAGAACATTTGTAACACAAGCAGACTCAAGCAGTCCCGACACATAATTATCTCCATACGCTACTTTGCACTGATCATCTTTCAGCTCATAAATATAACACCCTGTCGTAATTACATTAGTTTCGCCTATTTGGAGTTTGATTGCGTCAATATCGTTTTGTATCGACTCAAGTGAACTCATGGCTTTCATTTTGCCGTTATAGCCTCCGCCAAGTATGGAAGCTATGCTGTTGTAAAGCTTTTTCAGTTCGTTAACATTTGTTGCAGGTTTTATAATAAGTACTTCTACGCCGCTTGATATTAGCTCATCTTTATATGTAGGATCTATGCTCTCATCGCCAATAATCAGATCTATTCCCAGTTCTGCAAGCTTTTTCCTGCTTGGTTCATCGGCAGTTCCTACCGACGGTAGAATAGACAGCGCTTCATTTGTACAACTGTCACTTATTGCAGCAAGCTTTCCCTCATATCCGCAGGCTATAACAATATCTGCAAGGTTATCGCTAAGTACAGCAACATTCTGTGGTGCATGATCAAAAACCATATTTCCCACCGTAACGGGATAATCGTACCTGTTTTCATCAGCGTCATTTATTATAAGGTCGCAGGCAGACGCAGAAAGCACCAATCCGACCGATAGTAATAATGCAAACATTTTTTTCATACAATATCCTCCGATATGTCATCGTCATAAAATCCATTATAATTTTACATTCTTTTTTGAGTTATGTCAAACCTATTTATATAAAATTATTGTAAATTTATTAATTATTCCGTTAATTTTAAAAAAACCTCCTTTGTTCCCGAATACCGGTACAAAGGAGGTTTGTTTTATCAGTCGGCTGTTTCTTCAGAAACCATATTCTCTACACGCTCTGTTATATACTCTCTTATTTCATCAACGCCCTCTCCTGTTATTGCGGAGAAAGGAAACTTCGGTACATCTTCGTAACCTGCAAGCTCTTGTTTTAATTCCTCAAGCCTTTTCGCCTGCTGAGTTTTCTTGAGCTTATCTTTTTTGGTGAATACTATTATAAACGGCAGCCCCATATCATACAAATACTTTATCATATCCATATCTTCGTTTGACGGTGCATGACGCATATCTATTATCTGTACCACAAGACAGAAATTTCTGTCCTGATTGAAGTACCCCTCCATAAGCTCTGCCCAACGCTGTTTTTCGCCTTTCGAAACCTTTGCATAGCCGTACCCCGGAAGATCTACAAGGTGAAACTTATCCACCTTAAAGAAGTTTATCGTTGCGGTTTTTCCGGGAGTTGCACTCACTCTTGCAAGAGCCTTGCGATTTACAAGCTTATTTATTAGAGAGGATTTTCCCACATTACTTCTGCCGGAAAATATCACTTCAGGCAAAGAGGAATGCGGCAGCTGAGATGCCTTTCCTGCGGCAAACTGAAATTCCGCTTTATTAAAATTCATAGAAACCTCTCCTGTCACACAGAAACAGTATCCGCCACGCTGTCAGACGCTGTATCTGCTGTCTTTTTAGATTTTTTCTTTACGGAAACGGGCTGGTCCTCAACCTTTTTCTCATATGTAGAATCAAGCGTAAAGGCGATCTCCAGAACCTCATCAATATACTCTACGGGTATAATATTTATCTTATCCTTTACAGTCTTATCTATCTCATAAATATCGGATTCGTTGCCTTTGGGGATAATAATGGTTTTTATACCCATTTTATACGCTCCCATGGCCTTTTCTTTAAGACCGCCTATCGGGAGTACCTTTCCTCTTAGCGTTATCTCTCCTGTCATAGCAACGAAGCGGTTCACAGGCGTGTTTGTCAGAGCGGATATTATTGCTGTTGTCATAGTTATTCCTGCCGACGGGCCGTCTTTGGGTACCGCACCCTCCGGAGCATGAATATGAATATCAAGGTTTTTATAGAAATCCTTATCTATATTGAGTTTCTCTGCTCTTGTTCTCACACAAGTTACGGCTATTCTTGCCGACTCCTTCATAACATCGCCAAGTGAACCGGTAAGTTCTATTTTTCCAGTACCGGGTACTGCGGCTACCTCTATCGGAAGTGTTTCTCCGCCGACCGCTGTCCATGCAAGACCGTTTACAAGACCTACCTCATTTTTTGCGGAAAGTGTTTCGTCCTTATACTTTACAGGGCCAAGATAACTCTCTATGTTTTTCATATCTATTTTAAACGGGTTTTCTCTCTCTCCGATTGCTATTTTCTTTGCAACCTTTCTCATTACGGCTGCAAACGTTCTCTCAAGATTTCGCACGCCCGCCTCACGTGTATATCCGTCTATTATCGCATACACAGCAGACTGAGTGAATTTGCAGTCGGACGATGTCAGCCCGTTGTTCTTAAGCTGCTTTGGAATCAGGTGCTTTTTAGCTATGTTGAATTTTTCTTCTCTGTTATAGCTGCCTATTTCAATAATTTCCATTCTGTCCTTCAAAGGTCCGGGAATCATTGAAGCGTCGTTTGCGGTTGTAATAAACATTACATTGCTTAGGTCAAACGGTAAATCTATATAGTGATCACGGAACGTATTGTTCTGTTCGGGATCAAGCACTTCAAGCAGCGCACTTGTTGGATCTCCCTTATAATCCGATGTAAGCTTATCTATTTCATCAAGGATAATAAGCGGATTGTTGGTATCGGCATTTTTTATTGCCGTAATAATTCTTCCCGGCATTGATCCGATATAAGTACGTCTGTGTCCTCTTATCTCTGCCTCATCGTTAATTCCACCTAAAGCAACTCTTTCGGCTTTTCTGTGTATTGCTTTTGCGATTGACTGTGCGATTGATGTTTTACCTACTCCCGGAGGGCCTACAAGACAAATTATCTGACCTTTCACGTTAGGTGTAAGCTTTCTTACCGAAAGATATTCAAGAATACGCTCCTTCACCTTTTCAAGTCCGTAATGACGTTTATCAAGTGCCTTTGTCACTGCGGGAATATCTATCTTTTCCTTTGTTGATTTATTCCATGGCAATTCCACGCACATTTCAATATAAGAACGCAGTACATATGCTTCCTGAGATGCTTCCGGCATTCTGTATAGTCTGAGCCACTCTTTACGAAGCTGTTCTTTGATTTTTTTATCAACCTCAAGAGCCTCTATTTTTTCTTTCAGATTATCTAATTCTTCCTCTTCGTCAATAACTCCACCTAACTCCATCTTAATGGACATTATCTGTTCACGAAGAAAATACTCTTTCTGACGTTCGTCCATCTGTTCATGGGCACGCTCAGCAATTCTTTTCTGGATTGAGAGAATTTCTGTTTCTTTATTAAGCATTTTAAGCAATTTCTCATATCTGCTTGTAATACAGAATTCCGCAATTATCCTCTGCTTCTCTATGAAATCCGGTGCCATGTGTGCCGCAGCAAAATCCGCAAGTTCCGACGGATTTTTTGTATATCTGATTTTTTCATATATGTCCGACGGATACTTCGGAGAAAGCTTTACAAAAGCTTTAAAGTCGTCTTTCAACAAATTCATATATGCTTTTACTTCAGCAGTTATCGGCTTGTCTATATAATCTGCACCGACTATAACCGAATTAAAATGTTTTTTATCTTTCGTATATTTTATTGAAATACCTCTTTTTATGCCCTCTGCGATAACTCTCATTGATTTATCCTGAGTTGCATTAATTACCTGAACTATCTTCAGAATTGTACCTATCGAATAAAATATAGAAGGTTTTGGATCCAGATCCATAGGATATATTTGTGTTACCGCAAACACAAGCTGTCCTTTTTTCATGGCTAACTGTACTGCCTCTTTTGTTTCTTCTCTGGAAGCCTCAAAATGTACTATCGCTCCCGGATAAAACGTCGTACCTCTTACCGGAACAACAGGCATTTCACCCACAGGAGCGAATTTATAGTCAGGGTACAAACGTCCGCATACCTCACATGTAAATTCCGGTTCGGTAAGCGGCAGGTTTTCGGCTACTTGCTGAACGTCCTTTTTTATTTTTTCAAAATCGGAGTCATAAACAACTGTCAGCTTTTTTGCAAGCATTTCTATCTTGTTTTCAACATTTAATTCATCTTTATTTGTTTCATAGTCAACATTGACTTTTTTCTCTTCACTCATAAATACCCTCCTGTTACTATATATTTTTTGTTATTTGCCATATACTTTTTATGCTTTAAATATTGCTAACGGGGGAGAACGCTTTGTCTGTATAGTCCTCCCCCAAATTTCCCTAATTATTTTTTATCCGACGCTATGACCTTTTTTGTCATATCCCTTTCGATATCGGGTACGTCAAGGCCGTTTACACAGTCGCCGTTAATTGTAATCTTAGTAATGGTTTCGTCTGACGGTGATGTAAACATCAGTTCGCCAAGTAGTTCTTCCATTATTGCACGAAGTCCTCTTGCTCCTGTTTCTCTCTTTAACGCCTTCTGTGCAATCGCCTGATAAGCGTCCTGAGTAAACACAAGATCTATATTATCCATTTTAAACAGTGTTTTATACTGTCCCACTATGGAATTTTTAGGCTCATTTAGTATTCTTACAAGAGCTTCTTCGTCCAGTCCCCTGAGTGCTGTGATTACAGGTATTCTGCCCACAAGTTCGGGAATTAGTCCGTACTTTACAAGATCATGTGATTCTACCTTGCTCATCCAATCCGTCTTACTGAGTTCCTCTTTGCTGTGAACCTCTGCTCCAAATCCCATTGATGACGAACCCACACGTTTTTCAATCACCTTTTCAAGACCGTCAAAAGCACCTCCGCATATAAACAGAATATTGCTTGTATCTATCTTGATAAAATCTGCCTGCGGGTGTTTTCTGCCGCCTCCGGGCGGTACATTTGCTACTGTACCCTCTATTATTTTGAGAAGTGCCTGCTGTACGCCCTCACCGCTTACGTCACGGGTAATTGACGGATTCTCTGATTTTCTGCCGATCTTGTCTATCTCGTCGATGTAAATAATACCCTTTTCTGCCTTGCTAACATCATTATCCGCAGCCTGAATAAGTCTTAACAAAATATTTTCTACGTCCTCACCTACATATCCTGCTTCTGTCAGAGTAGTTGCGTCAGCTATTGCAAACGGCACGTCAAGCGCTCTTGCAAGCGTCTGTGCAAGCAGAGTTTTTCCTACACCGGTAGGGCCCAATAGAAGTACGTTACTCTTATCAAGTCTGTCTTTGTTTTTCTTATTCAGAACTCTCTTGTAGTGATTATATACCGCAACACAGAGAGTTTTCTTTGCGTCTTCCTGACCGATTACATAATCGTCAAGGATTTTTTTCATCTCCATTGGCTTTTTGAGTTTTATATTCAATCGGCCGCTACCTGTTTTCGGAGAATTATTGCCGAATTCTTCCTCAAGAATAGAGTTGCAAAGATCTATACACTCATCACATATGAATACATCGTTGCCTGCGATCAAACGTCTTACATCGTGCTGAGATTTTCCGCAGAATGAGCAAGCTATTTCGGATCTTGAATTATTGTTTTTCCCTGCCATATAATACAGCTCCTCGATACGATTTATCTGTTTGTTATTATCTTGTCTATCAGACCGTACTCAAGAGCCTGCTCTGCTGTCATGAAGTTATCTCTCTCTGTATCTCTTGCAATTACATCATAGGGCTGTCCTGTACGCTCGGAAAGTATTGTATTTAACTTTTTCTTTGTTCTGATAATATGATCCGCATGTATCATTATATCCGTTGCCTGACCTTGTGCTCCGCCGCTTGGCTGATGTATCATAATATCGCTGTTCGGCAGAGATATTCTCTTTCCCTTTGCGCCTGCTGCAAGAAGAAACGCTCCCATGCTTGCTGCCATTCCCATGCATATAGTTGATACATCGCACTTAATGTACTGCATTGTATCATATATTGACATTCCTGCTGTTACCGATCCACCCGGGCTGTTAATATATAGACTTATATCCTTTGACGGATCCTGTCCCTCAAGGTAAAGAAGCTGAGCAACAACTACACTTGCCGAAGCGTCGTTTACCTCATCTGTTAGCATTACTATTCTGTCGTTAAGCAGTCTGGAATATATATCGTATGAACGTTCTCCTCTGCTAGTCTGTTCAACTACATAAGGCACCAATGCCATAATAATCAATCCTTCCTTTTTTCAATTTTACAATTTATATTATATCAGACTGCCGCAATTAAAATGTACGGCAGTCTGATTACGTACTGTTTATTATACACCTGACGTTACAAGAATTATGTCAAACTCTGTTGGCTGTCCGATGAAAATACTTTTTTGCAATTACTTTATAACTGCATTCTCCTTAACAAGATCCATCGCCTTTGATACTACTACATCAAGCTTAAGATCATCTGTCGGTACAAGTGACTTAACCTTTTCTGTATCCATCTTGTATGTTTCAGCCATCTTCTCATATTCTGCGTTGAGATCATCTTCTGTTGCCTCAAGGTTCTCGATCTCTGCGATCTTTTCAAGTGCAAGTCTTACCTTAACTCTCTTCTCAGCCTCATCACGATACTGATCGTTGAAAGATTCCTTTGTAAGTCCTGTATACTGCATATATGTATTAAGATCAAGGCCCTGTGATCTCAGTCTGTAATCAAACTCCTTGAGCATATCTTCAAGCTTGTTTGTAAACATAGCCTCAGGAATCTCACCCTCAACCTTCTCCACAAGTGCGTCAACAAGCTTATTCTCAATATCGTCATCTCTCTGGTTCTCAAGCTCTTCCTGTACATTCTTTGCGATCTCAGTCTTATACTCATCAACAGTTGATGCGCTCTCGCTTACGTCCTGTACAAAGTCATCATCAAGCTCAGGGAGTATTCTCTCTGAAATACCATTAATTGTGATCTTAAACTCTGCTGGCTGTCCTTTGAGCTCCTCTGACTGATAATCCTCCGGGAATGTTACGTTAATAGTAAACTCCTCGTCTAAGTTGTGACCTACAACCTGCTCCTCAAAGCCAGGAATAAAGCTGCCGCTGCCAAGTGTAAGGCTGTAATCTTCGCCCTTGCCGCCCTCGAAAGCTACTCCGTCCTTAAAGCCCTCAAAGTCGATAACTACTGTATCGCCGTCCTTTGCAGGTCTGTCTGTTACGTCCTCAACACGGCTTGCTCTCTGACGTGCCTTGTCGATCTCTTCCTGTACCTTTTCGTCTGTTACCTCAGTTGAAAGTGCCTCAACCTCTATACCCTTGTATCCGTCAATCGAAACCTCAGGATATGTTGTTACAACTGCCTTGAATGTGAAACCGTCCTCTGATACCTCAGTAACGTCAAGGTCAATCTTATCGTTTACTACCTTAAGACCTGCCTCGTCAACTGCGTCCTGAAGAGCCTGAGGATAAAGGTTCTGCATTGCGTCCTCATAAAATACCTCTTTGCCATACATCTTCTCGATTATAGCACGAGGTGCCTTTCCCTTTCTGAAACCAGGAATATTAATACTTTTTACCTGCTTTCTGTAAACTCTTTCGATTTCCTTTTTGAAAGCCTCGCTGCCTACGGCTACTTCAACTTCCACTCTGTTAGTATCTACCTTATTTGATGCAACTAAACTCATTTTTTTATCCTCCTACATTTTTCGGACTGATATGTACTTCCCTGATATATTAATTACAGTCCTGTTTCTATTCTATATGCGTATTTCTGCCGATTCTACGCTTAACTTTTTAAGTATATCATAATTTCTTTGAAAAATCTACCTGTTTTATTAAATTTCTGTAAAAATTTTACCACAAAAGCATCAATTCTTTTACTTTTGAATGTTTACGGGAATTGGTCTGAACCCTGTCTGATCGCATGATATCATTTTAAACTCAATTCCCCTATAATCGCCCACTGTTGCAAGTGTACCTGCTTTTTTTCCGTGAACATGTCCGTAATAGCAATATTTGATATTATACTCCAAAAGCACATTCATTATCTCGGGACACTCTTTACCTGCGAACACCGGCGGATAATGCAGAAACACTACCGTTTCTCCGCCAAGCTTTCTCGCTTCCTCTATCGACATTTTCAGCCTGCCAACCTCACGATTTAGCACCTTGCCGTCCTGTTCGCTTTTGGCGTCATAGAACCACCCTCTTGTACCGCACACTGCAACATCACATATCTTGTAAGCGTTGTTAAACAGTATTGAAATTGTTGTAATCCCGTTCTCGGTAAAGTAACGTTCTATCTTCGTTTTTGTTTCCCACCAATAGTCATGGTTGCCTTTAAGAATTATCTTTTTACCGGGTAATGCATCTATAAAACGAAAGTCCGCCAAAGCTTCATTCAGCTTCATAGCCCATGAAATATCACCTGCAAGAACTATCGTATCATCTTCTTTGACGGTATCACGCCAATTTCTTTCGATACGCTCTACATAATTGCCCCAGCCGCCAAATATATCCATGGGCTTATCCACACCAAAAGACAGGTGCGGATCGCCCAGTACATATAATGACATTATTTTACACCCAATGCGTTAAGTACAAACTCCGGCATATCCTCTGCCTCGCATACATTATTAAAGCGTGTTTCCTTATCTTTAAGTGCTGCAAGCGGTGCAGGTACAGGCGCACCTGTTTTTGCATTAAGCAATTCTACCATTGCAAACTCATCATCCGGGAGTTTCTCTGCGCTTGCAATAGCAGACAGAACGCTTCCGCTGAACTTATAAGGACTTGCTGTTGAGTCTATAACAGCAGGTGTTCTGTCGCCTGTGCTTTCTACATAATCCTTATACACGCTTACTGCAACTGCTGTATGTGTATCGCAGAGGTATCCGTACTTATTAAAGAACTCGTCGATTATCTTCTTTGTCTTTTCGTCATCGCAGTAGCCGCCAACAAAGAGATTTGTGATTTTCTCCTTAACAGCGTCATCTACTGTATATGCACCCGTAGTTTTGAGAGCTGTCATCCACTGCTTTACCTTTACGTCATCGCACTCTGTCATATGATAAAGGAATCTCTCCAGGTTGCTTGATACAAGTATATCCATTGACGGAGAAATCGTAGCATAGAAGCTGCGGTTCTTATCGTATGTACCGGTTGCGATAAAGTCTGTTAAAACGTTGTTTGCATTTGATGCGCAGATAAACTTATTAATCGGAAGTCCCATTCTGTACGCATAGTACGATGCAAGAATATTACCGAAGTTACCTGTTGGAACAACAACATTTATTTTATCGCCAAGAGCAATCTTGCCGTCGTTTACAAGCTCTGAATATGCTGAGAAATAATAAACTATCTGTGGAAGCAGACGTCCCCAGTTGATAGAGTTGGCGCTTGAGAAAAGATAGTTATTCTCATTGAGTTTTTCAACAAGAGTTTTATCTGTGAAAATCTTCTTAACTCCTGTCTGTGCATCGTCAAAGTTACCCTTTATTGCGCATACGTTAACGTTCTTGCCTTCCTGAGTAGTCATCTGACGCTTCTGCATCGGGCTTACGCCGTCAACAGGATAGAATACCATAATCTTTGTTCCTTCTACGTCCTTAAAGCCCTCCAATGCTGCCTTTCCTGTATCGCCTGATGTCGCAACAAGAATCACTGCCTCCTTGTCGGGTGATGTCTTTCTCAATGACTTTGTAAGAAGGTGTGGAAGTATCTGCAATGCCATATCTTTGAATGCAGATGTAGGACCATGCCAAAGTTCAAGTATGTTCATATCTATATCGCCGTATTTCTGATAAGAAAGCGGTGCAGGGTTGTTTGAACCAAACTTCTCGGCTGTATATGCCTTCGTTACGCACTCGTCAATCTCCTCAGCGGTGAAATCATCAAGATAATCAGTAAGTATCTTCTTTGCTCTGCCTACATAGTCAAGCTTTGTCAATGCCTCAATGTCGGATAACGAATACTGAGGTATCTCCACAGGAACAAACAAACCTCCGTCTGTTGATATACCCTGCGCAATAGCCTGCGACGCAGATACTGTAATTTTTTTATCAGTTGTGCTGTTGTACTTCATTTTATAACATTCCTTTCAGTTATAATCAGGGTTACTCCCTGTCACCAAACAGATATGGTGTACCAAGATGTATTGTACACTATAATCGGCTAATTGTCAAAGCTTTGATAAAAAATATATACGTTTCTTGAAATTTTCTTATCATTTTTCGTTTAGCCTTGAATTAATCGTGCAATATTTCTATATTTTTCCGCTCTTAAATACACCTATCATCTCTCGTGTAAGGCTGTATCCGTCATCTTCTATCGGAATATCCGCTCTGTTATACCAGGTTGCTTCGGCAAGTTCTGTTTTGTCCATCGTTATCGTATCATTTCCGTCAAGTTCACAGAAAAATCCTGCAAGAATATTTCCGTCGATACCTCCAGGCTGACTTTTGTAATATCTGATATTCTTAACCTTTAGCCCTGCCTCTTCCATAACTTCACGTTGTACGGTCTGTTCAAGAGTTTCGCCAATTTCCGCAAATCCCGCAAGCAGCGCATACCCTTTATACGCACGCCCTGCGTACCTTGACAAAAGTATTTTTTCGCCGTTTGTCACTCCTATTATTACCGCCGGCGATATTCTCGGATAAACTTCTCTTCCGCATTTTCCGCAGAATAACATTCGCTGATTTTCCGAATGTACCAGTCGTTCTCCGCACCCTCCGCAGAATCGGTTATCATTATACCACTTGTACAAATGAAATGCCGTACACACTATATAGTACATCTCTTTGAAACCGCTGCCCTTTATATATCTCATTTCCGATAACGGGAGATAACTCATTTCGTTGATGTTGTCGGGATATTCTCCGCAATATAGGAAGTAGTTATTCTCACACTCTCCCTCTATGGAAAAAATATACCTCAACTCATCACATACATCGTTTTTTACCTCATAATATTTGGGCAGGAAGTATTGGTCTGCGTATTTGTGAACAAGAACATTCCTGCCTTTGAATATAAGAATATAGTCGCTGTCCGAAACAGTTTTTGCTTTGTAGCTGTTGTTAAGTTTGTAAGGATATATATCCTGTATCATACTTTGCCCCTTTCGGTATGTCAAAATTTCAGATAACCGCTCCAATCATCTACGGCATTCTCTATATACTCAAAATCTATTACATCACTATCGCTGTCACGCACCGTCACTTGTACACAATCTATGCGTGGCTGCTTTGTTGTGTTATGTGTTGCAAGGTACTTTGCGGCTGTTCGTATGATTTTTTTTAGCTTTGAGTTTGTAATACTTTCAAGACCGCTTGCAAACGATCCCTGCTTTCTTGTTTTCACCTCAACAAACGCTATAACGCTTTCGTTTTCGGCTATTACATCTATTTCACCGTATCTGCTCGAATAATTTGTACGGATTATAGTATAACCGTTTTTTTCAAGATAAGTACAAACATACTTTTCGCCTGCTTTGCCACGCTGTTTTATCTTCTCGTCGTGTTCTTTACCTGTCATTCTTTTTTGCCTGCTTTGCGTATAGTTTCTTTAAAAAACTAGGTCTGTGTATTGGACATTCTCCGTATTTCAGTATTGCGTCTGTATGTGCGGTAGTTCCATATCCCTTGTGTTTTTCAAAACCATACTGTGGATACTCTTTTGCATATTCAAGCATTAGTCTGTCACGGCTGACCTTCGCAAGAATAGACGCTGACGCTATCGACATTGAGAGTGCGTCACCCTTTACTACCGCTTCGCAGGGAATTTCTATCCGGGGAGTTTTATTGCCGTCAATGTAGGCATAGTCGGCTTTTATCGTCAATCCCTCAACGGCTCTTTTCATTGCAAGCATCGCAGCAGCAAGAATGTTTATTTCCTCTATTTCCTCTACGCTTGCCCAACCTATACTATATGACAGTGCGGTTTCCTTAATAACCTCAAAAAGCTGCTCACGCTTCTTTTCAGACAGTTTCTTTGAGTCGTTCACGCCCTCAATCAACGTATCTCTTGGCAGTATCACCGCAGCCGCACATACCGGCCCCGCAAGCGGTCCCCTGCCTGCCTCATCAACTCCGCATACGCTTAAATATCCTTTTTCGTATGCAATATTCTCATATTTAAGCCAATCCATTATTACTCCTCCAACGGCAGTTCAAGCGTAATTCTTCCAAGCTTTGCCGCACGAAACTCATCAAGCACCATTACCGCGGCACGTTCTGTATCTGCGTTTCCGCCCGATATTAGCATACCTCGCTTTTTGGCTATCAGCTCAAGCAGTTCATGCGGTGCAAGACCTTCTATTTCACTTTTTTCAAGTGAAAATCTCTCAAAAAATACAGAATTAACATTCTCCTGCAAATATTCAAGCAATCTTAGGGATAACTGCTCTGTATCCATTATCTGGTCTTTTACGGCACCGGTAAATGCCAGCTTTTCCCCTACCGACTGGTCGTCAAACTTTGGCCACAGTACACCCGGAGTATCAAGCAGTTCGATATTCTTATCAAGCGTAAACCACTGATTTCCTCTTGTAACTCCCGGTCTATCCTCTACCTTTGCTTTGGACGAATTTGAAATTCTGTTTATAAATGATGATTTTCCGACATTTGGTATTCCGACTATCATAACCCTCAGAGAATGATTTTTCATGCCCTTTGCTTCCCATGCCGCTATCTTATCTGCAAGCACCTCTCTGACCGCCGTTACAAATCCGCCTAACCCTTTGCCTGACTTGCAGTCAAGTTCTATCGCTCTTAATCCTTGACGCTTAAAATACTCTACCCACTTTCTTGTGGCTTTCTGGTCTGCAAGATCGCATTTATTCATCAGTATTATTCTTGGCTTGCTACCTATCAGTTCGGCTAAATCGGGATTTCTGCTTGATAATGGCAATCTTGCGTCAATAATCTCCGCTACCGCATCTACAAGTTTCAAATCCGACTGTATCTGTCTTTTTGTCCTTGTCATATGACCGGGAAACCACTGTATATACTGTGCGTTATCGCTCAAAGATACAGTATTTTGCGGCTTTGCTGTACGTTTGGTTCTTCTTTCTACAACAGGTTTCTGTCTGTTCTGATTATTGCGGTTATTGGTGTTATTGGTGTTTCTTGTACCGTTTTTATTTTGTTTACCGGTCTTTTCTGAAAACCTCTGACGTTTGCCCTTTATACCGCCTTTTTTATTCTCCTTCATTATATTCATCTCCCCTAAACAGAATAAAGGGATTCCTGATCAGAACCCCTTACACTCACTATTAATCAACCCTGCCAATTTCGTTAAAAGGATAAAATCTATACTGAACCTTGCCTATTATCCAGTCCTCATCAATGAGTCCTACTTCCTGATAACGGCTGTCCTTTGATACCGATCTGTTATCGCCAAGCACGAAAACCTTACCCTCATCAACTTCTATCGGAAACTGTGTATCTCTTGCCTCAGTCTTACTGGTTGTGTATTTTTCCTCAAGAACTACTCCGTCAACTATTACTTCTCCTGTTTTCTCATCAAGATCAACAGTCTGACCGCCTACGGCAATAATTCTCTTCACTATTACCTTATTAAGATCTACTCCGTGGCTTATTACAACTATATCACCAACCTGCGGTTTGTAGTCAAGACCTGTTACCACAATCTTGTTATGATCCTGAAGTGTATTAAGCATGGAGTTGCCGTCAACATCAACTATCCTGAAACAAAATGTCATTACAAGCACAACTGCTGTCAAGGCAAAGAGAAATGCCGATACCCAATCATACAGACCTGTGATAAATGATGACGGGGCGTCTTTTTTACGGGTTTTGCCTTTTCTTTTGTTTTTCTTTACGGACGCTTCCTCCTCGGAGATCTCTTTATCTACGGGATCATCTTCCGAATTAACAGTTGCAAGATCCGGCACGCTGTCCTGTGATATTACATCACCGTCATTCGGATCGTCTATTTTATTAAAAATCTGTGTATCCATAGCCTGTAATCACCTTGCCTTTGCCGTTATTACATATTAATTGTTGAGATTTGATAGTAAAATGAGGGACGTTATGCCCCTCAAATAAACTATCCGATAAAGCTTTAGCAAATCAGCTTCTCTTGATCTGCTCCTTAACCTTTGCAGCCTTACCAACTCTGTCACGCAGATAATAGAGCTTTGCTCTTCTTACCTTACCGTGTCTGATAACCTTAACGTCCTTTACGTTAGGGCAGTGGAGTGGGAATACTCTCTCTACGCCTACGCCGTATGCTACACGTCTTACTGTGAATGTCTCAGCTACGCCGCTGCTCTTTCTTGCGATAACAGTACCCTCAAACATCTGGATTCTTTCTCTGTCACCCTCACGAATATTAACACTTACTCTTACTGTGTCACCTACTCTGAACTCCGGTACTTCTGTCTTTACTGAATCCTGCGCAATCAACTTCAATGCATCCATTTTTAAATCCTCCTAAAGTTTACAGACATTCATACATACAAACCCGAAGTAAGGTTCATAATCAGAGGACTGTCTGCTTCATTGTTCGGCTTTCGCCGGGCAGTGAAACGCATCGTTTCAAAACGACGGTTCAAATGCTTTTGTATTATACCATATTCAGATATTTATTGCAACCGTTTTAGAGATTTTTTTAAAATAATTTTTTTATATTTTTTGGTATGCCGACAGGTCAGTATGCCAACCCGTATATGTACATGATATACCGTACTTCTGTTTACATAGAGGGCACATTACAACACCGCTGTCGGTGTAATCCTTATGGCTAACAGACAGCACCTCAAACCCATAACGCAGCATAGAGGAGGGGTATTGACCAAAGCTGTCAAAAGCGTACTCGCATAAGCAATCTACCGTTTTAAACCGCTCTATTATTTCAAGCGCTTTTTCTACAAACCGATTGTTAGGGGCTATACCGCCGCCGTAATCTCGTTGTGCAGAAAGATTTTTCTTAATCTCATTTTTATAATTCCAAAGATAAGCTATCGTTTCTCGGCTTAAAATAACACAATCTATAACATCTCGTGCGGCAGACTGTATTGTTTCGGGATCGTCTGACAATAAGCCGTTAAGTATTTCTTCTTTATCCTTGATTATTGCCTGTTCCATATTAATCAAAACCTTTCTTTTTCAGGAAATTCGTAAAATAATCGGGCAGTTCCGAATCAAATCTCAAAAATTTCTTTGTTATCGGGTGTACAAAGCCTATCTTCTTAGCGTGCAAACACTGTCCGTGAAGCTCTGTTATCACCTTTGACGGTCCGTACACAGGGTCGCCTGCAACAGGGTGTCCTATATATGCCATATGTACTCTTATCTGGTGTGTACGTCCTGTTTCAAGCTTCATCGCCGCATGAGTAAATCCGTTGTTGTATGCAATAACCCTATAATGTGTTACGGCATTCTTGCTGTTCTCATACGTTACGCACATCTTTTTGCGATCGGTTTTATGCCTGCCGATAGGTGCGTCAACCGTACCGCTATCTTCCTTTAGTCTGCCGTACAGCACCGCCTCATATTCTCTCTCAAAAGAATGTTCCTTTATCTGCTCGGCAAGCCCTATATGTGCTTTATCACTCTTTGCAACTATCAGCAAACCGCTTGTATCCTTATCTATCCTATGGACTATACCGGGCCTGAGAACTCCGTTTATCCCCGAAAGGCTGTCTCTGCAATGGTACAAGAGTGCGTTAACAAGCGTACCGCTGTAATTGCCCGGAGCGGGATGTACTACCATTCCTTTAGGCTTATTCACAACAAGCAGGTGTTCGTCTTCAAACACGATCTCAAGCGGAATATTCTCAGCCCCAGCTTCATACTCCTTAGGTTCGGGCACGGTTACCGTAATAATATCTCCGACTCTCAGTTTATAATTTTTTCCGACAGCTTTTCCGCCGGATAACACCATGCCGTCCTCACACAAAGACGCTATACTGCTCCTTGAAATATCCTCTATTGCAGTACTCAGAAACTTATCCGTTCTTTCCCCTGCATTCTCTTCCGTTATCTCAAAGGTATATTCCATAGATCATTCTTCCGCCTTTATTTTTCTTGGAGCAATATTCTTCTTGCAGAAAGCAACCGATATTATAAGCATTACAGCTCCTACCGTAATATAATAATCGGCAAGATTGCATACCGGCGGAAAAAACGAAAACTGTAAAAAGTCAACTACATATCCTCTGAATATCCTGTCGATAAGATTTCCTATTCCTCCTGCAAAAATAAGAACTGTTGCCGTATAAAAAAGCTTTCCTTCTATCTTGTACTTCACCAGCACATACCCAAGCACTGCAAATATCACAACCGTTATTATTATAAAAAACAGCTGCTTGTTCTGCATCATGCCAAACGCCGCTCCTCTGTTTTCAACATATGTGAAGTAATAGAAATTGTCTATCACACTTACAAACCTCTGCGGCTTAATTACGTTTATTGCATACAGTTTTGTCAACTGATCTATCAATACCAGTATTGCAATTATTATTACTGCTATTATCGACAATATTAATCTGTCCTTTCTATGCTTCTAAAGCCAAAGTGTGACAAGGCATATGCCCTGCCACAGCTTTGTTCATCATTATTTTACTTTACAAGCGATCTGAGAACACCTGAGCAACGTGCGCATACACATGGATTTTCGCTGTCCTGACCTACCGTTGTACTGTATGTCCAGCAGCGTTCACACTTATTGCCCTCAGCCTTGTTTATCTCAACTTTAAGCTCCGAAGCACTCTCATCGTTTACAACCTCAACACCGGAAACGATAAATGCGTCTTTTAACTCACTCTCAACAGACTTGATAAAATCATACTCTGCGCCTGTGCATGAAAGCTTTACCGTTGTTTCAAGCGAAGCCTTTACAAGTTTCTGATTTACAGCCACCTCAATCGACTTCTTAACAAGGTCACGCAATTCATGGATCTTATCCCAACGTGCGATGAATTCATCACCAACGGTTATATCAACAAGTTCCGGCATCTCATTATACACAACGTGACTTGCATCAACGCCCTGTGCATGAGGCATGAACTTCCAGATCTCATCTGAAGTATATGCAAGAATAGGAGTTATCATTCTTGTCATAGCGTCTAAAATGATATAAATTGCAGTCTGTGCCGCACGTCTTGCCTTACCGTCGCTTAGTTCTGTATATAGTCTGTCCTTAAGTACATCAAGATAGAAGTTTGACATATCTACAACACAGAAGTTATGTATTGCATGATATACCTGGTGGAACTCATATGCGTCATAACCCTCACGAACCTTCTTGTTAAGTTCGTTGAGCTTGTTAAGCGCCCACTTATCTATCGGATAAAGCTCATCAAGCGGAAGCATATCCTTATCAGGATCGAAGTCATAGAGATTGCTGAGAATATATCTTGCAGTATTTCTGATCTTTCTGTATGACTCGGAAAGCTGCTTGAGAATATCCTTTGAAATACGGATATCTGCATGGTAATCAGAAGATGCTACCCAAAGTCTGAGAATATCTGCACCGTACTGTTCTACAATCTCACTCGGAAGAATACCGTTGCCAAGCGACTTACTCATCTTTCTGCCCTGTCCGTCTACTACCCAGCCATGTGTAAGAACTGTCTTATACGGTGAAACTCCTGTCGTCGCAACAGCTGTCAAAAGTGATGACTGGAACCATCCTCTGTACTGATCCGCACCCTCTAAGTAAAGATCAGCCGGGAAAGAAAGACAATCTCTTGTTTTTAATACGGCTGCGTGTGTTGAGCCTGAGTCAAACCATACGTCCATGATGTCCTTTTCTTTATCGAACTCTGTACCTCCGCACTTTTTGCAGACTGTACCCTCCGGGAGTATCTCGTTTGCTGTCATCTCAAACCATGCGTTTGAACCTTTTTCTCTGAAAAGATCCGCTACCGCCATCATTGCTTCTCTCTCAATATGCGGCTCACCGCACTTCTTGCAGAAGAATATCGGAATCGGTACACCCCACTTACGCTGACGGGAAATACACCAATCCTTACGGTCACGAACCATCGAAGAAATTCTGTCCTCACCCCATGCAGGTATCCACTCTACACTCTTAATTGCTTCTAAAGTTTCCTCTTTAAAGTCATCAACCGAACAGAACCACTGGTCTGTTGCTCTGAATAGTACAGGCTTCTTACATCTCCAGCAATGCGGATACTGGTGAATAATCTTCTGAAGTGCAAATAGTGCGCCTGTCTCCTCAAGGTACAAAGCAATCGGCTTGTTTGCGTCCTCAGTAGATAGTCCTGCAAACTGTCCGGCTTCCTCAGTAAGAATTCCGTCTGCGTTTACCGGAACAATAATCGGAATTTCGGGATAATTTCTGCACACCTCATAGTCCTCTACACCGTGACCCGGAGCAGTATGTACGCAGCCTGTACCGCTTTCAAGCGTTACATGATCGCCTACGATAACTACCGACTGTCTGTCAAGGAACGGGTGCTGTGTCTGCATATATTCAAAGTCGCTGCCCTTAAATCTTGCCGCAACCTCATAATCTGTCTTGCCTGCTGTTTCCATCGCGCCGCGGTAAAGATCTTCTGCCATGATATAATATTCATCGCCGCTCTTTACTGCCACATAATCAAATCTTGGACCTACGCAAATAGCTACGTTTGCAGGGAGAGTCCATGTAGTTGTTGTCCAGATAACGAAATATGTCTTATCCGCAGGGATATTCTGAGCGGAAAGCACACCCTTATCGTCTGTTACTCTGAACTTTACATAGATAGAGTGACATGGATCTTCGGCATACTCAATCTCTGCCTCTGCAAGTGCAGTCTTACAATCGGAACACCAGTAAACAGGCTTTAAGCCCTTATAAATATAGCCCTTGCAAGCCATATCCGCAAATACTTCGATCTGCTTTGCTTCAAACTCCGGAAGTAATGTTATGTATGGGTTCTCCCATTCGCCGATACCGCCAAGACGCTTGAACTGATTTCTCTGATCGTCAATGTAACCGTCAACAAAATCGTGACATAGCTTTCTGAGTTCTACCTCCGAAATCGACGACGAATTGCCTACGCCTGCCTTTGCTCTTGCCTTAAGTTCTGTCGGAAGTCCGTGTGTATCCCAGCCGGGTACAAACGGTGCTTTGAAACCTGACATATTCTTATATCTGATAATAAAATCTTTGAGTACCTTGTTCAGTGCTGTGCCAAGATGTATATCGCCATTAGCATATGGAGGTCCGTCGTGAAGTACAAACAGTGGTTTACCCTCATTTTTCTTCATAAGGTTTTCATAAACCTTGTCGTCCTCCCATGATTTGAGCGTTCCCGGCTCGCTTTTTGGAAGTCCTGCCCTCATTGGAAATTCTGTTTTTGGCAGGTTCATTGTTTCTTTAAAATCCTGTGCCATTGGTTTTTTCTCTCCTTTTATTTAACACCTGTATATGATTATTCGGCTTTTACATCGTAATTATCACCGAATTTCAGCTTACCAAATTTTCTCTCAAATACACCTTTATCTATCTGTATTGTACCTGAGGGATCCGCACCCGAAGACGACGATGACGCCGACGTACTTGCTGCCGCTGCAGCTACGGTTTCGGCTGTTCCTGCCGTTGCGTCCTGCACAGCTTCCTCTATCGTTGCAAACTCACTGTCATCAAGAGGCGCCGATTCGTCGTGCTTATCGGAATATCTGTCTGTCGGATATTTCTTATCTATTCGTTCCTTTTCCGCCTCTGCCTGTTTCTTATCCGGCAGCAGCTTCAGCGAATCCATCTGAATTTCATAAACCTCTATTAGCTTTGAACGTATATCCGCAGCTTCCTTTTGTATTTGGAATATCATTTCCTTTTCGTTTTTTATTCGATTGTTTGCGTCCTCAATAATATCGTCCGCCTTTTTTCTTGCTTCCGACAAAATCTTTGCGGCCTCTGCTTCGGCTTCGCGCATAGTTTTTGCAGAGTATGCGTCCGCATTTTCCATAGCGGTATTTACGTTCTCTCTGTCCTCTAATAGCTTTGCAACCTTGCTGTCTATCTCTGCAACCCTTGCCTTTAATACTTCATTCTCTTTCTGCAGAGTTTCATACGCCTCGGCTGTACTTTTTACAAACTCATTCACTTCGTCTGTATTATAGCCGCCAAGCCTTGCCTTTTTAAAGCTTACATCTCGTATTTCTTCGGCTGTAAGCATATATATTCCCCCTTATTGATAACTGTTCTGTATCTGTATTTTTATTTGTATCGTCTTACAGTTATCCTGTACTTACCCTTTCGGCTCGTTGAACCGTCGGATATTATTATATATTTTCCATACCCTCTGACAGAAAGTCTGTCGTTATCGGATATTTTTTTATCGGCATTTGTAATAATCTCAAAATTGACTGCTGTAAGCCCAGTTTCTATCAATTCTCTCGACTTGCTTCGGCTAAGTCCCGTTACCGCACTCACCACACTGTCCGTTCTTAGAGATGTAACCGTATGCTCTTTTTCCTCAAACTCCTGAGATACCGCATCAAGGCTTTCTTTATTGTCGGTAAAACTTACTCCTACTCTGCCTATCTTTTCGATCTGCATTTCCACATAAGACGCAAGCTCACTTTTCACAAAAAAGGAAGTCATTCCCTCTCCCACAACAATATCTCCGACAGCCTCTCGCTTTATCCCCAGTGCCATCAGCGAACCCAAAAAATCCCTGTGTGTCAGCTTATCTGTTTTCCTGTACTTTAAATTCAGTCGCTTAAACGGAAACTCACTCTTATCTGCACTGTCATATTCGGGATACACGCATAGCATTCTACGGTCTGCGTTCTCATAACCGCCCCAGAACATATAGTTTGATTCACCTTGTTCCTTTAGTACGGATAACGCAAGTGACATTTGCCGTTCGTTTAGAAAATCTGAGAAACACTTTCTGTGACGCTTTTCACACAATGAGATCATATCGCTGATATGCAGACAGAATATTTTGTCATCGTCGGGCAGATTATTATAACTACTCATAATCAAAGATAAATTCCGTTGTTCTCAAGCTGTCCCATAATATCATCGCCTGTAATATCTACTCCGTACGGTATTACAAGAAATGTACTTGTTGCAACACGCTTTATTTTTCCTCTGCTCGCATAAGCCGCTCCGCTCATAAAGTCTATTATTCGTCTGGAATTCTCTTTTGTTGTATTCTCAAGATTTAACACGATCGTGTGACGCTTCATAAGTTCGTCAGCTATCTTTCTTGTTTCGTCACTGAAACGATCAGGAGTAAACATTACCACCTGAAGCTTTGTTGTGTTGCTCACACCCGCAGTCTTTGATGTCTGACTTCCTATAAACGGTATTCGTGGCGTTTCCTTTACAGGTACAGGTTCATCGTCATAGTAGCTTTCCTCCTCGACCGGTGGAGCAGAACTTCGTTTTGTTTCCACTTTTTCGTCATCGTAGTCATACTCGTCATCCGGAGTATTCCACATTTGCTTGAGCTTATCTACAAGATCTCCCATGCTTGCCATAACTTAACACTCCTTATAAATTCTTTTTCCAAACAACGCAGAACCGACTCTTACCATATTGGCTCCGTACTCGATTGCCTCAACGTAATCGTCGGACATTCCCATTGATAGATAGTCCATAGAAATATTATCTATTTTTTTCCCCGAAATGTCAATAAAAAGTCTGTGCATATTCTCAAAATATTTGCAGATTTCAGCTTTTTCTTCGCAAATTGG
This sequence comes from uncultured Eubacteriales bacterium, assembly GCA_900315715.1. GTDB lineage: Bacteria > Bacillota > Clostridia > Oscillospirales > Acutalibacteraceae > RUG592. The sequence continues at coordinate 23,024 of ONAH01000134.1, read as the reverse complement.
CGGTATTGTCATCAATCCTCTTACTTTTATGCCCTCTATTTGGCTTGCGTTGTATAGTAATTCTTCCAGTTTCTCCGCACTAACTCCCGACTTGCTATCCTCTTCTCCGATGTTCACTTCGATAAGTATATCCTGTGTTTTTTCGTGGAGTTTCGCCTGTCTTGCAACTTCAAGAGCAAGTTTTACGCTATCTACCGATTGGATCAGAGATACCTTGTCTATTATCTGTCGCACTTTGTTTGTCTGCAAATGACCTATAAACTGCAAATCGCAGTGTTTTAGATCGTAATCTTCGTACTTCGACAATAACTCCTGTACACGGTTTTCTCCTATGTATCTTAGTCCGCACTTTACTGCATGATTTATTACCTGTGCGTCTACTGTTTTTGTCGCTGCAAGAAATATTATCTCTTCTCGGCTTCTGCCTGATTTTTCTGCCGCTTTGCAAATATTATCTTCTATCATACGATAATTATACTCAACATCTTTTAGCTTTTTTTCAAGCTCACTTGACAGTTTTTCCATTGTACAACTCCTTTCCCTGTACCACTACCTCATCATACAAACTCACTGTTTTATCTCCCAATATCGCAGGGTTTGTTACATCGGGATCACATATAACAAATTCTTTATCGGAATATATAATATTTACCTGAACAAAATTCAGTTTATTTCCGTAAACAACATATACACCCTGTACTTTTTCTTCGTGTGTATCTGTTATGTTTCCGTTCTCGTCATAGCTGTTGACAGTAACGTTATCTTCATGAATTGCTTTACGGTTTATCCTAAGTCCCTTATAGGTCTTTGTTTTTATCGTAATATCCTCCTGACGAATTTTTGCAAGCGCTGAATCCATATAATCGCACTTTATTACAAGAAGTCCGTCCTCTGTTTTTGAACCCTGATTAACTGATACTATTGTACCGGGAATCGAATATGATATTACTTTAGGTATTGATATTTCTACGTTACCGCTGCTGGCTGTTACAGAAATCACCTGCTCACCTGTAATCGGACAAAGCAAATACCAGTTAAGCGTTGTAATGATCTTACCAACTGCGTCGGAAGGCGGATCTTTTCTTGCTATTGCAGAAACCTCCGATGAAGTTAAGTTCTGCGCCTTGCTGTAATCAAGTGAATTCTCGTATCCGTCAAGGGTCGAAACAAATATTCCCGAATTTTTGCTTTTTACTTCGCCAATCCCCTTTGATACGTTTATCCCCGATAATTCCGACTCCAGTTCTGTTATTCTTGGCTCGAAATTGGCTGATATTCCCGTTATTACTGCACGCTCGTTATACAACTGCAAAAGTGAAAGCTTAGACTGCTGTGCAATATTATACCTTCCGCTTTGAAGACAATTTCGATACGATACCATTTGTGCAGTTATCTGTGCGTCAACCGTATCAAGGTCAACGAAAATACTGTTTCCTGAGTTTCCAAGCTGTTTGAGCATATTCAACTCACTGTTGAGTCTTTGGTACTTCTGCCAATTCTCAACATCAGAAGCATTTTCAAAAAGCCTTGCCACCGCTCCTCCTGCATTAACCTTTTCGCCGTCGTCAATATTGTATGCAACTACACCTGCACGATTGTTTAATATATATTCCTCTCTCCTGAGTGCAACTGAGTTTACCTCAATGTAATCGTTTATCTCAAAATCAGTTACCTGTTCTGTTTCTATCATTGTAAAATTAGATGTATAGACAAGCATAACAATATACACAAGCAGAAACAATACAAATAATGTTCCAAATATCTTGCCTATCGGCAATCTGAATCTCTTTTTTCTGTATCGCTTTTTTGGCTTATCGTTTCTCTCATCGTTATCCACAGGCATTTCACCTCCGCCACACTTCGTCTATATAATCGCAGGCGTCTTTAAAAAGACTATCCGAATTTTCATACATATCTATGTCAAACCACCTTATCTGCTCATCTCGCATAAACCATGTAAGCTGTCTTTTTGCATATCGGCGTGTTTGTTTTTTTAGTTCTTCAATCACATCTTCCAGCTCTGCCTCACCTTCTATATACGGCACAAGCTCCTTATATCCTATTGCCTTTTGTGCTGTCTGACTGCACGGCTGTGAAAGCACTGCTTTCGCCTCTTCTACAAGACCGTTTTTCAACATAATATCCACACGCATATTAATCCTGTCATACAAAAACTGTCTGTCATTTGCTTTCAGCCCTATTTTTACTGCACGATACGGCGACTCTATACTCTTTGAGCGTCTGTTATGCTCTGTCATTGTTATTCCCGTTGTTCTGTATATCTCTATCGCACGAATTACACGCTTGATATTGTTCGGCTCTATTCTTTCTGCAGACTCGGGATCAAACTGTGCAAGCTCATCTACAAGCGACTGTACTCCCTGTATCTCTGCTTTTCTTCTCAGCTCCTCACGAAGCTTTTCATCTGAATTACTCTCTGAAAAAGTAATATTATTCAGCAGAGAATCTACATACAGCCCCGTACCCCCTGCAATTATCGGTACTTTGCCTTTTGAGTGTATCTCTGATATTACTTTCGATGCGTCAGACACATATTGTGCAACGCTGTATGTATCTGACGGAGGTAAAAACCCTATCATATGATGTACTATCCCGCACATTTCCTCTGTGTCGGGCTTAGCCGTTGCAATATCCATATCCTTGTATATCTGCATTGAATCGGCTGAAACAACCTCTCCGTTATACTTCAAAGCAAGGTTTACTGCAAGGGCGGTTTTACCCGATGCGGTAGGCCCTACCACGCAGATAACAGGTATCTTGTTTTCCATAAAAAATCACACCCTGCCAAACTGTTTTTCTATTTTATATTTTGAAACTACCATTGAAGTCGGTCTGCCGTGTGGACAATAGCGGTAGCTTGGATCTTCTTCCATCATATTGTACAATCGCATAAGTTCTTCGGGAGAACTTGTATCTCCTCCCTTTATCGCACTGCGGCAGGCTATATTGTGATAGAGCCAATCTGTATATTCAGACTCTATCTCCTTATTATTGCTGAGAATATGTTCTGCCATTTCCTCTACTGTTGCCGCTACGTCAAATGCGTCTATAAAAGACGGCGCACTCCTTACAAGTACGGTATCCGAACCAAAGTCGTCTATCTCAAACCCTGCTTCGTTCATAGTATCTTTGTTTTCGATCAGTGCCATACTCTGCTCTCGTGTAAGCTTTACAGCAGCAGGTTCAAGAAGATACTGCGCATACTTTTTTCCTTGTTCACGCTTTAACTTTTCATATATTATTCGTTCGTGGAGTGCGTGCTTGTCTATAATAACAAGTTCATCGTTTCTCTCTATAATTATGTATGTTTTAAACGCTTCCCCGATATATCTTATTCTATCACCGTCAGTCTTAATGATAGGTCGAATATTGTCATCGGGTACGGCTATATTGATATTTTCCGATGCACTTTCTGTATCTTCGGGTATTTTCTGTTCGCTTGTAGCTGTTATACAAACAGTTTCGGGGACTTTAATGCTGTCGTCTGTATGAGCTTGTTTCGTATTATTCTCTGTGCGGCAATTCGGAATCGGAGGTATTGAAATGGTTTTTATAAAACTTTCCTGCACTGCAGTATCGTTATCATTTATTTTTATACCCTCAAAAATCGCCGTTTTACCTTCGGAATATCTTTCCAGTCCTTGTGAATCATTCGCTATATCTCCAAGCATGGAGTTGTAATTCTTCACTGCACGCCTGTCGATAAATTCTCTTTGTGACGGACGAATTATCGGCTGCTTCTTTATACTCTCAACCGTATGCTGCGACATCGTAAACGGCTTTTGCACAACGCTTTTATCAATAAGGTTTTCAGTAAGCTTTGCACTTTCAATTTGAAACTCTTTTGCTGTATCTCCCTTTGTAAGTGCAGATTTTACTCCGTAATATACCGCCTCAAATATTGGCTTTTCGTTTACAAACCTTACTTCTATCTTAGACGGGTGAACATTTACATCTACTGCCTCATACGAAAGTTCAATGTGCAGCACACACCCCGGGAACTTCCCCACCATTACCATACCCTTGCATGCTTCCTCAAGGGCTGCCATTGCAGTACGGCTTTTTACAAATCTTCCATTTATGAAAAAATTCTGCAGTGAACGTGTAGGTTTGGCGATTTGCGGCTTTGTCACATATCCGCTTACTTTTACTCCGTTGAGCGCATAGTCAACCTTTACAGACGCATTCGTAAACTCTCTGCCCAATACGGAATATATGCAGTTTCTGAGGTTTCCGTCGCCCGACGTCACAAGCGTCTGCCTGCCGTCCCTGATAAACGAAAACGCTATCTCAGAGTGTGACAACGCAATTTTCTCAATTACTGCCGCAACAGCATTTCCCTCTGATACATTTTTCTTAAGAAACTTCATTCGTGCCGGCACATTGTAAAAAAGATCTCTTATCACAAAAGTAGTGCCGTTCGGACACCCTGCGTCCTCAAGCAATACTTCATCGCACCCTTCTATATTATAGTGAGTTCCTATCTCTTCATCGGGTGATTTCGTGAGAAGCTCAACCCTTGCTACCGCCGCTATTGACGCAAGCGCTTCTCCTCTGAATCCAAGTGTTGAAATAGCATCAAGGTCAGTCTGAACTTTCACCTTACTTGTAGCATGACGCAGGAAAGCATTTCGTATATCGTCACGCATTATTCCGCTGCCATTATCTGTTACACGCATCATTGTTATTCCGCCGTTTTGTATCTCTACCGTAACGGAAGATGCACCGGAATCTATTGAATTTTCAACAAGCTCCTTTATTACTGAGGACGGCCTTTCGACTACCTCTCCTGCTGCAATAAGCTCTGCTACGTGCTTATCCAGTACATTTATTCTTCCCATTCGTCACACCTCTGCTTTCACTTATATTTTATATACCTGTTTTTTCTTTAATTATACTTCTGAAACTTTCATAGCTTCCTTGTGTAAAGCTATCCATATATAGTCTGATAACAGAATTTTTGTCCATATCAAGATAAATTTTATTGCCGTCTGTTCTTACGCCCTTTATCTCACTATACATATTCTTTACGGTAATATTTCCGTTAGTCGTTATAATCCCGTCATCAGTAAAATCAACTGTCCGAATCCAATTCTCTCCGCCCATTTTCTCTGCAAGCTGCTTATACTGAGCTTTATATACATAATCATATCGCACCGAACGAAACACACAAAATATGCCCAGCGCCAGAAAGTATATCCCAAACATTTTCTCCTTTAGGTCGCTTATCAGCAAGGCTATTCCCATAATAAACATTATCATCGACAATGCTATCCAAAATATCCGAAATTTTCCACTGATACTTTTCTTTTGCGCTTCCTTACACCATTCAACGTACAAATCTTTTGTTAAGGCAAATTCGTTTCTAATCATCATTCACACAGCCTTTTCAGTTCGTACAGCTTATTTAACGCCTCTATCGGTGTAAGTGTGTTTACATCTATATCACGTACATATTCTTCAATTATGCTGTTCTTCGGTTCTATCAGCGACATCTGCGCTGTATTGTCCTCTATGACTTCCTTTTTCTTCCTTTTGGGACGTTCTGTCTTTTTTCCGCTTTCAAGCTCTTTTAGTACGGCTTTTGCTCTGACTATAACGGTTTCGGGCAAACCTGCAAGTTTTGCAACCTCTATTCCGTAGCTGTCGTCTGCGCCTCCCGATACTATTCTTCTCAGAAATGTTATATCATCTCCACGTTTTTTTACAGCTATATTATAATTCTTAACTCCGTCAAGCAACTCCTCCAGAACAGTAAGTTCGTGATAATGCGTTGCAAAAAGAGTTCTTGCGCCAAGAGTTTTCTTGTTTGCAACGTACTCCAAAACAGCTCTTGCTATACTCATTCCGTCGAACGTTGATGTGCCTCTGCCTATCTCATCCAGTATAAGCAAACTCTGTGACGTTGCGTTTTTGAGTATCTGCGCCACCTCATTCATTTCTACCATAAACGTAGATTGTCCGCTTGCAAGGTCATCGCTTGCTCCCACTCTTGTAAATATTGCGTCCGTTATCGATATTACCGCACTCTCCGCAGGAACAAACGAACCTATCTGTGCCATTAGTACAATCAATGCCGTCTGTCGCATGTACGTTGATTTTCCCGCCATATTCGGTCCTGTTATAATCGCAACTCTGTTATCTGTGCTGTCAAGCTTCACATCGTTTGGTACAAACGGCTTATCACTGCTTAACAGCATTTCAACAACGGGGTGTCTGCCCTCTTTTATGATTATCTCACCGTTTAGGTTTACCTCAGGACGACAGTACCTCATTTCCGATGCAACCGTTGCAAGTGATGTAAGTACGTCAAGCTGTGCAACTGCCCTTGCTGTAAACTGTATTCTGTCAAGGTTTTCCGCTATCTTGTCCCTTATCTGTCCGAACAACTGATATTCAAGCGCAACCGCCCTGTCCTTTGCTCCGATTATTGTACCCTCTTGTTCTTTAAGTTCGGGAGTAATATACCTCTCGCAATTTGAAAGCGTCTGTTTTCTGATAAATGTATCGGGTACAAGGTTTTTATATGAATTCGTTACCTCTATATAATATCCGAATACCTTATTATATCCTATTTTCAGCTTCGGAATACCTGTTTTCTCTTTTAAATCGTTTTCAAGCTTCGTGAGTACCGACGTGGAATTTGACATAATAGAATTAAGATAATCTATCTCATCGCTGAAACCTTCCTTTATCATGCCGCCCTCTCTCACCGAAAACGGCGGCGACTCAACTATTGCGTCATCAATCAGCTCAGTCAGTTCCTCCAAAACATCTATTTCATCTCTTATTCGTGACAGCAGAGTAGATTTTACACCCGATATATTCTGCTTTATCTCAGGCAGCTTTACAAACGCCGAATACAATCCTCTTAAATCTCTTGCATTCGCCGATCCGTATATTATTTTTGTCATCAGTCTTTCTATGTCGGGAATACCGGATAGTAATGCCGCAGTTTCACCTCTGAGTACTGCGTCGTTTACAAGCTCCTCTACCGCATTCTGCCGTCTTATTATAGCCGCACAGCTTAGAAGCGGCTGTTCTATGTATCTTCTGATAAGACGCTTGCCCATTGAAGTCTTTGTACGGTCAAGCACCCACAAAAGCGTACCTTTCTTTTCTTTTGAGCGCATTGTTTCAATTAGTTCAAGATTTCTCTTTGTATTGAAATCTATACGCATATACCTGTCTTCACTGTAAAGTTCGGGCAGCGATATGCGTTCAAGTCCTGTCATCTGAGTTTCTTTCAGATACCTCAGAAGTGCGCCTATACAATTTATTATTCCCGTTCTTCCGTCAAGATCTATACTATCCAAATCGGGCTTCTTGTAATGCTCAAGCAAAACGTTTACTGCGTTTTCCGTATCGTAGTATTCGTCTTCAAGCATTTCAACCGAAGCTTTCATCTTCTCCTTGATAAACGGAATTATCGGTTTTAGCTTATCTACCTCTCCGCCTATAAGAAATTCGGTCGGATCAAATCTTGATATTTCTCCTAAAACCTGTGCGCCCGACTTTGAGTAATCTGCCTCAACGGCGCATAGTTCTCCTGTGGAAATATCACAGAATGAAATGAAGTGCTTTTTACCTGATGTATAGATTGAACAAATGAAGTTATTCTTTGACTCATCAAGCATACTGTCCTCCATAACGGTACCTTGAGTAATAACACGAATAACATCACGTTTTACAAGACCTTTTGCGGTTGCGGGATCTTCTGTCTGCTCACAAATTGCAACCTTATAACCCTTTGACACCAGCTTTGCTATATACTGTTCGCAGCTATGAAACGGTACTCCGCACATCGGGGCACGTTCTTCCTGACCGCAGTCCCTGCCTGTGAGAGTTAAATCCAGCTCCTTTGACGCAGTTATTGCGTCATCAAAAAACATCTCATAAAAATCGCCCAGCCTGAAAAACAGGATACTGTCCTTATTCTTTTCTTTTATCTCAAAATACTGTTTCATCATCGGTGATAACTCTGCCATATTTCCACCTCCCTTTTATCGTGTAATTATCTCAGTGACAGCCGCTGCAGCTTGAACAGCTTCCTGTACAACCGCTTGAGATATAGTCTGTTGTGTCGGGATCATCTCCTGCTGCACTGTTCTGTATTATCGCAAGCACTCTCTGAAACTTTTGGTTAAACTCCTGTTTTGCGTTATTATATGCTATCATATTCTCGTTTTGCATTATCTTCGCATACAACTCACGAAGCTTAGCATTTAGTTCTCTGAGTTTTTCCATATCACGCTCTGCATTTGTAGCCTCGTCATCTATGTTAAATCTTGTTAAATTGTATTGGCCGATCATTTCCTGTAATTGAGTATCGCTTTCGCTTGTCTGTTCTGCAAGACGCATTTTTATATATGATTCGTCCTGCTGTATCTCTCTGCCAATCTGTCGTGCAAGTTCTATTATATCCATTTCGAATTATCCTTTCTCATGTTTTATGCAAGCTTACCTCTGAGTATCCAGTTTCTTGCTTCGGTTATCTTCACCTGTGCAAACTGTCCTACAAGGCTTTCTTCTCCTGCAAACTCCACTATTATATTTCCGCTTGTTCTGCCCGAAAGAATACCTTCTTTATCGGTTACATTCTCAACAAGCACTCTATACGTTTTTCCAACCATTTCTGCGCAGCGTTTTGCAGCTATTTCCTCCTGTACCTTTAACAATTCGGAAAACCACGCAGCTTTCTCCTTTGCAGTATAAGGATCCTCCATTCTTGCGGCAGGTGTTCCCTCTCTCGGAGAATATATGAACGTAAACAGTGAAGTAAATTCGACTTCCTTTACTAATGATATCGTATCAAGAAACTCCTCGTATGTTTCTCCCGGAAAACCTACTATTACATCTGATGTAAGGCTTACATCAGGTATTCTTTGTTTAGCGTAGTTTATGATATCAAGGTATTTCTCTCTGTTGTAGCTTCTGTTCATAGCTTTTAGCACACGGTCATTACCCGACTGGAACGGCAGATGAAGATGTGTTGATATATGTCTGCTGTCTGCTATTACGTCGATTAGTTCCTTTGAACAGTCCTTCGGGTGAGAGGTCATAAATCGGATAAGATAATCTCCGTCTATCTTGTCTATCTCACGCAAGAGATTTGCAAATGTTGCATTCTCGTCAAGGTTTTTTCCGTATGAATTTACATTCTGTCCAAGCAAGGTTATCTCCTTATAGCCTGCCTCTATCATTTCTCTTGCCTCTGCAACTACGTCATCGAATTTTCTGCTTCTTTCACGCCCTCTTGTATATGGCACAATACAGTATGTGCAGAAATTATTGCAGCCATACATTATCGGCAGCCAGCCCTTGAACGTACCGTCACGCTTTGTGGGTATTCCCTCATAAACGGTCTTGTCATCTACTCCTGTTTCATATACACGCTTTCCGTCCGTTATCGTATTGTAAAAAAGCTCCGGAAACTTATGCAGAGAATGAGTACCAAATACAAGGTTTACAAACGGAAAACTCTTGTATAGCCTGTCTGTAACGTGTTTCTGCTCCATCATACAACCGCAAAGACCTATTACAACAGACGGACGCTTTCTCTTTATATTTTTGAGTGCGCCTACATTACCGAATACTCTGTCTTCGGCGTGTTCTCTTACAGCACAGGTATTAAACAGAATAAAATCCGCTTCATCAGCATTCTCTGTAAATTCAAAGCCCATCTCAGCAAGCATTCCCTTGATTTTCTCGCTGTCTGCGACATTCTGCTGACAGCCGTACGTTCTGATACAAGCCTTTGGAACATCTCCTGTCGCTCTTATCGCCATTACCTCTCCTGCAAGTTCTATATAATGATTATCATCAGTAAACTCTCTGTAATTTATATTATTAGCCAATCGACACACTCCTACACTTTAGTATAATAACCCAAGTTACCACCTTATATAATAACACATATTTTACATTTCATCAAGCTTTTGAGGAATTTTAACATTATAGTAAAATGTCTGATAATGAACCAAAATCCGACAGGTATTCTGCCGGATTTCTCTTTGCTGTTAGTATCTTTATTATTGGTCACTTTAATCAATAACTCTAAAGATTTTCATCGTAATCGGTACTGTCATCGTAATCATAGTATTCAGAGCTGCTGTCGTAGTAATCACTGTATTCAGAATTACTATCATCTGAGTCATCCCAAAATGTATCCGACTGCCAGTTATCTTCCGTATCTGTTGAAGTATCTACAAAGTTATCACTATCAGGGTTATAATCCACAAAATCCTTTATTATCAGCGATGAGTTATCACAGCTCCACGATGTTTTTGCCTTACTTAGCAATGCATTATCAGGATCTTTAGTCACATTTACGGTAACGATAAATCCTCCGATATTATTACCTGAGATTGTATAACTGCATTTTTCCGAATCTACCGGTACAGGTACATCGGTATTGTTAAACGCCTCAAGCTTCGGTACATAATATACAAGCCATTTTCCCTGATCACCCTTATCTATAAGCAGAGGCCCATCTTCAAACGTGTACTTCTGTAATCCCAAAATATACTCTTCAAGACAAATTTTATTTTCCATTATCGCAATAGCATGAGGTACGCCTACATATCTGAAATGCCAACCCTCATAGCCGATTCCCGTAATGTTTGTCTTATCATTAGGATATCTCAAAATAAACCCGTAATTCTTGCAGTTTTCAATAAGCCAGCTGTAAACACCTTCGCCGTCAAGCTCAATCATTTCTCCGTCATAATTATATGCAGCCGTATCAAAGCAGTAGCCTGTCTGGTGTTCGCTGTAACCCGGAATTGCAACGTAATATGCAGTGGATTTCTCTCCGGTGTGCTTTACAGACTCCTCATATATCTTTATCTGATCCGCCTTGCTTCTGTATGAACTTGAAATAAGAATACCTGTACTTCCCTTTGCCGCTTTGAAATCATCAAAAAGCTTATTCATAGGTTTAAGCACGGCATTGTTTATAAACATATCATCGTCCTTTACTCCCACAGAATCCGATACGTTATCATACAAATCAACAAGGTTTTCTCCGTCTATTTTTGATTCGTACTGATAATTTACAAGTATAAGCTGTCCTTTATTTACGTCTTCGTTTAGTACGGATATTGTTTTGTATCCTTCCGGAAGATTGTTTTTATCCTCAAAAGCATTCGGTGCAATAGCGTCCGACGATAACCCCGAAACACTGTCATATGATGATGTATTCTCAGCTATTTTCTTTGAATCAACAGCATTCTGCTGTCGTATGTTTATCTTGTGTCCTGAGATCAGTATTGTCGATATTCCCGATATAAATATAACAAGAACTATCATAGCCAAAAAACCGCTGGGTATAGTTTTCTTTTCTGATTTTTTCATGCTTTCACCTCCGAATTCTTATTTTTTTGAATATTTATCATACTTTGATCTTACGGAATGATTTCTTGCCTCTCTTTACAACAATCTCTCCCTTTGATGCAATATCCTCTTTTGAGATAAGGTATGCAGGGTCTGTGATCTTCTCTCCGTCGGCTGTTACGCCTCCCTGAGTAACATTTCTTCTTGCTTCACTCTTTGAAGGTGCAAGAGATGCTTTTACAAGCAGATCTACTATGTTTATACTTCCGTCTGTAAAATCTCCGTCCTCAAGAACTGTTGTCGGAATGTTATCGCTGTCTGCACCGCCTGCAAATAGTGCTCTTGCTGCCTGCTGTGCCTTCTGAGCCTCTTCTTCACCGTGAATAAGCTTAGTTGTTTCAAACGCAAGTATCTCTTTAGCACGGTTAAGCTCTGCACCCTCCAACTTCTCAAGTTCTGCTATTTCATCAATCGGCAGGAATGTTATCATCTTGATACACTTGATTACATCAGCGTCGTCAATATTTCTCCAATACTGATAGAACTCATACGGAGATGTTTTCTCAGGATCAAGCCACAATGCGCCTTTCTGAGTTTTGCCCATTTTCTTACCCTCTGATGTGAGCAGGAGGTTTATCGTCATTGCGTATGCGTTCTTGCCAAGCTTACGTCTGATTAGCTCCGTACCGCCAAGCATATTGCTCCACTGATCGTCGCCGCCAAACTGCATATTACAACCGTACTTTTGGTAGAGTACATAGAAATCGTAGCTCTGCATTATCATGTAGTTGAACTCCAGAAAACTTAAACCCTTCTCCATTCTCTGCTTGTAGCACTCTGCTGTAAGCATTCTGTTTACACTGAAATGTGCTCCGACCTCACGCAGAAGGTTTACATAATTCAAATCAAGCAGCCAATCTGCATTGTTTACCATAATCGCCTTATCATCAGAGAAATCTATAAATTTGCTCATTTGCTTTCTGAAACACTCGCAGTTGTGGGCAATAGTTTCTTTTGTCAGCATTTGACGCATATCCGTTCTGCCTGACGGATCTCCGATCATTCCTGTTCCGCCGCCTACTAAAACTATCGGCTTGTTGCCTGCCATCTGCAATCTCTTCATAAGACACAATGCCATAAAATGACCTACATGCAGGCTGTCTGCTGTCGGATCAAATCCTATATAAAAAGTTGCCTTACCCGTATTGATAAGCTCTCTTATTTCTTCCTCATCTGTTACCTGTGCAATTAGTCCTCTTGCCTGCAACTCCTCGTAAACTCCCATAATCTCAATCCTTTCTCCTTTGACTGTCTATTAGTCTATAATATAATTCTTTTGTATTATAACAGGAATCTGCTTTGAATTTGTTACTAAATTGTTACGAACACTCCAAAATTATTAAATTTTAGAGATTTTTCCGCATTTTTTGTAATCAATTTGATTTATAGTTCTTCATCTACATTATTATTTTAATAAAAAAGCAAACACCGTCCGACAATTCAAGGACGATGTTTACAGTCATTATTTACCGGAAGGTTTATGTTCGCTGAAAGAAAGCTCTCCGTTTTCGTCATTTATCTCCACATACCAGCCTTTTTTCAGTCCGACAGGCGCTTTGATTTCCTTTTTTTCCAGCGCATACATTTTTTTCTCTTTATCCATACAGATAACATACTTTCCGTCTATCGTATCGACCTTTAAAACCATGGTCTGACCTCCTTAATTAAATTGAGTTAATATTTTATAATCCTTACCGCTGCTTGCAATAATAATATCTCCCGAATAATCCGTTCGATACAGTTTGCAGCCGTAATCTATAATTTTCTGTATTGTCACATCATCAGGAATATAGTCAGTCTGTTCTACACAGACCACCGCAGCCGCAGGGTTTACAATCCGAAGAAATTCGTCTGTCACTGCGCCGCTTCGCCCCTGCCTCGCCGCCAACAGAACATCACAGCGGATATTTTCGTTGGTATCAACAATATCGCCCAAAGCACGCTTAGAAACATCGCCCATAAATAGCATACCGAATTCTCCATACGACAATCGCACAACAACTGAATTATCGCTCATCGTGTCATATACTTTGTACGGAGAAACGATCCTTAAATTCATATCTCCGAATACATATTCGTCACCGCTTTTTGCATACTCAATCACTATATTCTTTTCTTTCAGTTTTTCTGCAAGACGCGTATAAGCTTCCGTCATATCGGTATCGCCGATATCGCAGGTAACAAACTTATCTATCTGCACATTGTCAGCGACACCGCACATTTCTCCTATATACTTCTTGTCAGGTGAACTTAAAATAACAAGGTCAAGCTTGTTTATGCGTAAAGCTCTCAGATTATCGGAAATACTGTTCTGAACTTTTTCATATCCGCTGTCGATCAAAACATTATATCCGTCACATCTTACCAGAACGCAGTTTGCATTTCCGACATCATACACTGTAACGGAAAGCGGATACCGATTGCTTTCCTCATATATGGAACTTACATGAAGCACTTCAAACAAGCTTTCCCAAACACCGCTTCTTTCTATAATAAATGAAACGGATAACAGCAGTACGGCTATACATAACATTACAAATGTTTTTATATATTTTGCTGAATTCTGCGTTTTGTTATTCTTGTTGTCATCCATTTTTATTCAACTTACGTTCCATATTCTGCTGAGGAGTGATAAGCACTTTTCTTGACTTGCTTCCCTCATGGGGGCCGACTATTCCCATTTGTTCCATAGTATCAATCATACGTCCTGCACGGGCATAGCCTACTTTAAGTTTTCTTTGCAGAAGCGATGTACTTGCCTGTCCTGCGTTTACAACTATATCAATCGCCTGTTCAAGCATTGGATCTACATCGTCAAAACTATCATCGTCGGAACCGCCTGATTTAGGCCCTCCCTTGATGTTTATGCTCTCCTCTGCAATTCGATCTATTTCCTCTACAATACTATCGTCATATTCGGAAGATGCATGCTGCTTGATATAATTTGTTACCGCCTCTATGTCCGCATCGGAAGAAAATCCTCCCTGAACTCTCAGCGGCTTTGGAGCTTCAACAGGTTTGAAAAGCATATCGCCCTTTCCGATCAGCTTTTCTCCTCCGCCCATATCAAGTATGGTTTTTGAGTCAACAGCTGACGCAACCTTCAGTGAAATACGGCTCGGAATATTAGCCTTGATTACACCTGTGATGATATTAACGCTTGGTCGCTGCGTTGCTATAACAAGGTGCATTCCTGCGGCTCTCGCTTTCTGTGCAAGTCGGCAAATAGACTCTTCGACTTCTCCGGGTGCTACCATCATCAAATCAGCAAGCTCATCTATCGCTATGACTATTTTTGGCATTTTCTTTCTTGCCATTGGCGGAATATACTCTCCGTTTACCACTTCGCCATTATCCTGTTTTTCCTGTTCCTCGTTGTATTCTTCGTCGGGATACTCCAAAAGGTTTCTTTCAACCAATGCGTTGTAGCTGTCGATGTCCTTTACATTGTGCATTGAAAATTCGTTGTAACGCTCCTCCATCTCCTTTACAGCCCAGTTGAGTGCTCCCGCTGACTTCTTCTGATCCGTAACTACCGGTACAAGCAAATGTGGAATTCCCTTATATTTTGTAAACTCAACCATCTTAGGATCAATCATTATCATTTTTACTTCATCGGGTGAAGCCTTAAACAATATACTCATTAGTATTGAGTTTACACAAACAGATTTACCCGATCCTGTTGTACCTGCAATCAGCAAATGAGGCATACTTGCAAGATCCATTACTACTATCTGATCGGATACATCTCTGCCCAACACACAGGCAAGCTTGCTCTTGTGGTTTCTAAACTCATCTGAGTCGATAAGTTCGCGCATCGTTACAGAGGTAACGGTTTTATTCGGAACTTCAATTCCTATTGCAGGCTTTCCGGGAATCGGCGCTTCTATTCTTACTGCGTCTGCGGCAAGTCCAAGCGCAATATCATCAGAAAGACTTGTAATTCGTGCGATCTTTACTCCTGGTGCAGGCTTGATCTCATATCGTGTAATCGACGGGCCTCTGCAATATCCGACTATCTTTGCTCCAACAGAAAAACTGTCCAGTGTATCGATCAATCTTTGCGCACTCTCTTTTAATTCCGCTTTATAGCTTACCTTGCTGCGTACGCTTTCCGAAAGCAGCGTAACAGGCGGATACTTATATTTTGGTTTCGGCTTTGGAGAATTGACCGGCGCTGACTGCGGTTTCCTCAGTACACCGCTGATATCGTTCTTTACCGGAACTGTCTGAGGATCAAACTGCTTCTGCATAGGATCCGACTTTACCGGATTCTGTTTCTTCATTGATATTTTCTGTGCTACCTTAGACGCATCGGGCTGATCATCGTCAAACAGTACGTCGTCAAACAATCCGTCCGTAAGTTCGCTGTCGGTATAATCTTCTGCATCGGACTTACTCTCATCTACGGCCGGTTCTTCTATATCTATATCAATGCTGTATTCTTGTTCATTCTCTCCTGTATCATCTTCTTCAAACAATTCATGCACAGCGTCAATATCAGCCTCTTGTAATTCATCTTCCTCATCTTCTGCATCATATAGCTCAGACGGGTTTTCACTGTCATATGTTTCTTTGTTATCGTCAAGATCGCTTCCTCTAACCTGATCGGGTTCGTTTAAGTCGTACTCATCATAATCTTCGTCAAAATAAGCGTCGTCTGCAACCTTAACAGGATTTCTTTTTGCATTACTCCTCTTGAAATCTCTTGCAACACCTTTGAACCAATCCGCTGCATGGTCAAACAGATATGTATATAATTTCTTTACAGGAATATCAAGCGCAAATACCGCCAGTACCACCAAAACAAGTATTATCAGTATCCTTGCAGGCGTTATACCGAACAGCTTAACAAACGGCATACCGAAAATATATCCCCATACACCGCCGCCCTTATACAAAACACCTTCCGCAAGTACCTGCTTAATGTTTTTGTCCTCATCAAAGGTATATATATAGATAAGAGCGTTGAGCGCTGTCACCATACCTGCAATAAAGCCTGTTCTCCACCACAGTTTTGGTATAGTTGTATCTAACATTTCGGCAATCGCAAGAAACAACAACAGCAACGGCCAAAACAGTGCCAAAAAGCTGAACATTCCCCTTATAGAATTATGCAGCCACAGCCATACAAGATCACCCGGTATAAATATTACTGCCGTTAGAATAACTGCCGATATAAACATTATCAAAGATCTTCTCTGAGTTCTTGCAAGTATCTCCTCATCGCTGAGTACAGGTTTACTTTGTTCTTTTTTTACACTTTTCTCTATTTTTACATTTTCCTTCTTATCGGTTGTCTTTTTACTTAATTTCTTTTTCTTTTCCTCAGCCAACTACCTTCACCCCATTATCCAAAAGTAAGAGCCGCTCCGTTAAAAATATTTTTCCCTGCAAAAAGCTCCACAGCGCTTATTGCAATTATAGCAATACCTATCAGTGCGGTGTAAACTACAAATACACCTGTTCTCTCCTTTGCAAGCATCCACTTAAACAACTTGATCGCAAAAAATCCTACTATCATTGCAGTTATCATACCGGCAATCATCGATCCGGTACTTATTGCAAATGTATCCTGAGTACCCTGTGCTTCTATTGCCTCTTTGCCTTCCAACAGTGCGGCTGCCATTATCGACGGTATTCCAAGTACAAATGTATAGTCAAGTGCAACCTGCTTATTAAGTCCTCTCAACTCTCCCATTGCAAGCGTTGAGCCCGAACGTGACAATCCGGGAAATACTGCCGCCATACACTGTGTAAGGCCTACACATACTGCGTCAATCGTTTTCATTCTTCTTCTGCCGGGTTCTTTGAGTACGTTTGTAGATCTCTGCTTCGTGTTTTCCATAGCTTTTATGCCTACCCACAAAAGAATACTTGTTGCAAGTTCGGCGAATCCTGTTACCATAAAATACCCGGAATTGCCCTGCCATACCTCTGCAAGGTCTTTTCCGTTAAGTCCGCCTGCACCCGGTATCGGTACAAACAACAGAAACAACGGAAATAGTCCGATAACAAGCATCACAAGCAGGTTTTTATCACCGTCCATCGCACTCCACTTGAACTTTCCCGTAAAAATATCTTTAATCAGTCCGATAAAAGCCTTAATCAGTCTTATTATCAGCTTATAATATACGGCACATACCGCTAAAAGCGTTCCGACATGCAGCATTACATTGAAAAACAGGTTGCCCTCCATATCTATTCCCATGATATGCTGAAATATCGTCAGATGTCCGCTGCTGCTTACGGGGAGAAACTCCGTCAGCCCTTGAACTATTCCCAGTATTATTGCCTGAATTAGATCCATAACTATGTACTCCTTTTTATGAAATTCGGATTACTCCGCTATACAGTAACTGTGATATTATTATATGTACGGGATTTTTCGAATATCTTTGAATAATCGAAAATCCCTTTAAGTCAGCCGCTTATCATTTCTCTGAGCTTTTTCAGTGCAAGGCTTAGATTTCCAACGCTATCTATCAACCCCTCATCAACCGCACGTCTGCCTTCAAGCACTGTTCCCACGTCCATTACAAGTTCTCCTGTCGTCATTACAAGACTGTTGTATCTCTCTGCTGTTATTCGTGAATTCTCCGCAACAAAATTGTTTATCCTCTGCTGCATTCGCTGAAAGTATTCAAACGACTGTCTAACCCCAAGCGTTAATCCGGTTGTCCTGACAGGGTGTATGGTCATTGACGCACTCGGCGCTATGAACGAATACTTCGCAGCTACCGCAAGCGGTACTCCTATTGAGTGACCGCCCCCCAATACAAGCGACACCGTCGGCTTTGTCATTCCTGCCATTAGCTCAGCTATCGCAAGGCCCGCCTCTATATCTCCTCCCACTGTGTTCAGTATCACAAGTAATCCGTCTATGTCACTATCTTCTTCTATCGATACAAGACGCGGTATCACATGCTCATACTTTGTGGTCTTATTTTGGGGCGGCGATTCTATATGCCCCTCTATCTCCCCTATCACAGTCAGACAATATATCCGACAATCCTTGCCGTTTACAGTCACCGAACCCGACCTCTCTATTTCCTCATCAGGTACTGTATCTTCAGACTTCTTCTCGGATTTTCCGGAACGTTTTTTTGTTTCCTTATCCTTTGAAATAATATCACCGTTATTGTACATAATACACACCTCAGATTTATTGTTTCTCTGTGGGGTATTATCATACATTCTACATTATACCATTATTAACAAAATGATACAAGATATTAAAATAAAAAACATTTAAACTTTTTTATAAGCCTTTTTGTAACAATTTCGTAATAAAGTTATGATAATATCATAATCATAGGTGTTTTTTATTATTCCGGCACATTATAAGGCTTTTTTTCTCTTGAGTAATTATATTTTTATTTAAGTATTGTATGCTAAATTAAACTAATCTATGAGGTAACAAATATGACAGATATAATAATGCTGGTATCCATTGTGATACTGGTTGTTTTCTCTTCGTTTTTCAGTTCTATGGAAACAGCAATAAATGCGTGCAGCAGGGCAAGGCTGCAATATATGCAGGAAAACGATGTTAAAGGAAGTTCTACTGCACTCAAGTTTCTTGATAAATATGAGAAAACCATTACAACTCTGCTTATCGGTAATAACATCGTTAATATCGCGGCATCGTCACTTGCTACTATTTTATGTACAAAAATATGGGGTAATTACGGTGCGGCAATCAGCACTGGTTTATTAACTTTAGTAATACTTACATTCGGAGAGATTATTCCAAAATGCTACGCAAAAGAAAACAGCGAAAAGCTTGCCGTAGAGTTTTCCGGAATTGTATATTTCTTAATGATAATACTAACACCGCTATCAATGCTTTTCATTAAAATTAATGCACTTGCGATGAAGCTTGCAGGAAACAAGAACAACACTCCGTCCGTAACTGAGGACGAACTTAAATTTATTATTGAATCCATTGAAGAAGAGGGCGTTCTTGAAGAAGCCGAAAGCGAAATGGTACAATCCGCTTTAGAGTTTGACGAAAAAACCGTTCTTGAAATACTTACACCAAGAGTTGACGTTCTCTCTATTGATATCGATGACGACATCAAAGACATTACAAATTCCATTATCAACGAAAGATATTCAAGAATACCAGTTTATAAGGACAGTATTGACAATATTGTTGGAATACTTCACACAAGAGATTACCTTGAAATTCTTGCAAAAGGCGAAAAACCCGACTTAAACCAACTTATACAACCGCCTTTCTTTGTATATAAAACACGTAAACTATCTGCACTGCTTGCGGATTTCAAACGAAAACAAATACATATAGCTATTGTTGCAGACGAATACGGCGGTATGCTTGGAATAGCTACAATGGAAGACCTGCTTGAAGAGTTAGTCGGAGAAATCTGGGATGAGGACGAAGAAATAGAACAACAGTGTAAAAAAATCAGCGACGATAGTTACGAAATAAGCGGAGATATGTCGCTTCAAGACGTTCTTGAACTCTTTGAAATACCCGAAAAGAACGTTGATTCCGCAAGCCAGTCCGTAGGCGGCTGGGTTTTTGAGAACATGGGCATCATCCCTGAGAACAATCAAACAGTTGAAATAAACGGACTCAATATTACCGTTAAAGAAGTAAACGATAATAGAATTAACAAATTAATTATCAAAAAATCCGAACAACCTAATGAATAAAAAAAATCACCGCTGCTAAAAATAGTAACGGTGATTTTTTTGCATAAATTATTAAAATTCTTGATTCTTTTTTCTTCCGGCGGGACAGCCTATGGAATAATTGAACTGCTTTGGAGAGGCTACACACACTGGAGTATGCTTATTACCGGTGGATTATGCTTTATGATAATGTATGCAGTTTATACCCGATATACTCAAATGAACCTTGTAAAAAGATTTCTTTACGGATCACTTATCATTACCGCTGTTGAATTTATACTTGGGCTTATTCTTAACTATCATTTTAAGATGCATATATGGGATTATTCAAATCTGCACTTCAATATTCTTGGGCAAATCTCACTTCTTTACAGTATTCTATGGGGACTTCTTTCAATCCCGGTATCATTTCTTTGCGAAAAATTAGACAAACTTATCCGCATACATTCAGTATAGTCAAACAGACAGCCGCAAATACTTACGGCTGTCTGAATTTTTTATTTATTCATCAGCAGCTGCATCTCCGCCGCCTGCGTCAACAGAACCGCCGCCGGTATCTCCACCTGCAGGAGCAGGTTCAACACTTCCGCCGCCTGCATCACCGCCAGCATTGCCTCCGACATCTACGCCGCCTCCGGGAGTTACAGGTTCTTCTGCAATTGACGGACCTGTAACCTCATTCTCATTGTAAACCGGTTCGTCATCTTCATCATACGAATAGACATCATCGTTGATATCGCCTGCACCCGCACCGGTTCCCGTACCGGTACCATCGTTCGGTGTTGTCACAACAGGTGCTTCATTATAATACTCATAATAATCTTCCGACTTTGATGTGACTGCCTGCTCACTTACAGTATTAGCCTGGTTAGCTGCCTGGAGTTCGCCCCATGTTGTATATTCAAGATTATAACCTGAATGATATGTGCAGTACATAGGAAGATTGCTCTTATTATAGTAACCGTAATGACCTGCACCACAGTAGGTATTTGCAAGCAATCCTGTATATGGACAATACTGGGCAACTATCAGACCGTCAGGGAACTTGTAATCCTTATGCTCCTTGCCTTGCAGATACTGTTCCATAAGAACTTTCCAAAGCTTTGTCGCAATTGTAGTATCAGGAACTGTCGCAGGTGTATCGTAACCTGTCCAAATCGCTGCTGCACAATACGGTGAACATCCACAGAACCAGCTGTTCTGGTCAGCATCAGTTGTACCTGTTTTACCGATAATATCCCAGCCTGCAATTCTTGTTTCTCCTGCGTTTGTACTATGGCTTGTCTGAATATTATAGTTCAGAAGTCTGTTCATTATAGCAGCAGTTTCCTCTGTTAGTGCCTGAATAGGATCCTGTTCTCTGTTATCAATTATTACATTATCGTCAGCGTCTGTTACATAATAATAGGTATATGGCTTATATGATTTACCGCCGTTTCCAAGGAGTGTGTATGCTTTTGCCATCTCACGAACTGTCGCACCGCCGTTGAAACCACCGATTGAAAGTCCGGCCATATTCTGAGAGTCGATCTCAAAGTTTAAGTGCGTCCAGCCAAGCTTGTTTGTAACATAGTCATAGCTATATCTTACACCGTCCTGACCATTTGGATCAACAAGATCTTTCAATACATTTGCAACAGTTGCGTTTGCGGAAATTTCGATTGCATCAGGAAGAAGCATATCTCCTCTGTAACTCATGTACCAGTTGTTCGGACCAGGCGCTCCTGTATCTGGGAACCAACCTTCTATCGGTACATCGTGTACAAGTGATGAATAATAGAGATTTCCGTTGTTTATTGCCAGAGGATAAGCAGATACACCCTTGATTGTAGAACCGGGCTGGAGCGCTGAGTCTGTTGCTCTGTTCCACTCAAGATTACCCTGCTTTTCTTTATTTGATCCGACTATGGCAATAACCTTGCCGTCGTAGTCCATCATACAGAAACCGCACTCAAGATCCTGGTATGCTCCGGGCGCAAAGTACGGGTACGTACGGATAGTATTCTCCATCTGCTCCTGTACCTCAAGATCCATTGCGCAATATACTTTTAGTCCCTCTGTGTACAGTTTATTTGAAGCAGCCGTTTCACTGATGTCTAAATACTCTGCAAGATCGCGTGTCAGATCACTGAATACTGTTTCTATATACCAGTTCTGTATCTGTTCAACATCAACTTGCTCTGTTTCCTCTTCAATATAGCTGTTTGGATTCACAAAAGTCATGTTTGCAGACTCATCCATTGCCTTTTTGTACTCTTCTTCTGTAATCTTTCCCTGATCAAGCATTACCCAAAGTACATCTTCACGACGCTTTTTGTTTTCTTCAGGAAAATATAGCGGATTATATCTGCTTGGGTTCTGTGTAATTCCTACAATTGCCGCACACTGTGCAAGAGAAAGATCTTTAACGTCCTTGTCAAAGTATGCAGTAGCCGCCGCTTGTATTCCGTTATTGTTACCACCGAAGTTTACGGTATTCAAATAGGCTTCAAGTATTTCATCTTTTGTAAATTCACGTTCAACATTGAGCGCACGGAAGATTTCCTTCAGCTTACGGTTAATACTAACCTCATTATCGCTTGTTATGTTCTTGATTAGCTGCTGCGTCAATGTAGAACCACCGAACTGTGAACCGCCTGTCGAAAGCGTAAGTATAGCACCTGCGGTACGATACCAGTCAACGCCATGATGTTCATAAAAACGCTTATCCTCAATAGATACAAGGGCGTCTTTCATATATTTTGGAATATCGTCAAAATCTACCGTAACACGGTTTTCAGATGTGTAAAGCTGCATATACTGCTTAGGGTTGCCCTGCTTATCGTAAACATAAATATAGCTTGTTTCGTTAAGCTTTGCGCTATGCAGGTCAATACCGGTAGGTTCACGGGCAATACTTGCAACATATATTACCATAGATATGCCTATTATTACACCTGCAACAATAA
>ONAH01000184.1 GCA_900315715.1 uncultured Eubacteriales bacterium | reverse complement strand
TTTTAAAGCTAAAAATTGATACGATAATCTTTGTTTTAATAATAATTGACAGTGTAAAAAAACGTAATATACAAAGGTGATATGGAATGATAAAAGCAATATTTTTTGATCTTGACGGAACTCTGCTTGACAGCAATAAAAGAATATCAAAAAGTTCTGTTGAGTATCTTAATAAGTGTAAGGAAAAAAACATAAAGCTTTTTATAGCAACTGCAAGACTTCCCGATTGTACCGATAGGCTTAACTTCAGCGATGAGGAAAAGGAACTGTTTGACGGGGGAGTTTTTTGTAACGGTGCAGTAGTAATTGTTGGCGACAAATCTTTCTGCCACTGCATTGACCATAACGTTGTGAGTAGTATCATTAACGCAGTAAAAAAATATCCTGATCTGTTTCTTGCGGTTCAGAAAAAAGGTAACGTTCACGCTTTTAACAAACCTTTGCCTGACGATGAAAGAACACTATGGGGTATCAGTAAGGAGAATTGCTTTTCCACAGAAAATTGCAGTATTGTTGATGTAATAAAGATTATGATTTTTGACGGCGGGTATTATACGGAGTTGAAAAAACTGTCCGATGAGGTTATCAACAATGTTTCAAAAACATGTGGAAAAGACGCGGGGTTTTATCTTACCGATGAAGGAAAGGTCATTCAAATTAGCGGTTGCGGGATAAGTAAATATCAAGGCGTTGAGGAAATAAGAAAAACATTGATGTATGATAAAAGCGAATGTGTGGTTTTTGGCGATGACTATAATGATGTTGAGATGTTGTCAAATTATGAAAATTCATATGCCATGGGAAACTCACCAAAAGAAATAAAAAATGTATCTGCTTATATCACAGACGATAACGACAGCGACGGAATTGCAAATGCTTTAAAACGGTTTGTTAAATAAAGTCAAAAGTTGACATAAAGCACTGTTTATACATAACCCTTACCGGTTTGGTTTGCAAATATATAATAACGGTAAAACACAATTTGTAATACTATCAAAATATATACTTGTAGATATGGGACTTATAAATATATAAAAATACGTTGAAAAAGTTTCATACGCATACCACAGAAAACTTGGTTTAACATGTTGATTTAACAATGTGATTTATGATATAATAAAAACGATATTTGAAAAAATATGTCTAAAAATAATAGATTATAGAAAAGAGAGAGAGTAATGAACAGGGTAGGCTTTGATAATGAAAAGTATTTGAAACTCCAGTCTGAAAAGATAAGAGAGAGAATAAACAGCTTCGGCGGAAAGCTTTACATGGAGTTTGGCGGAAAGCTGTTTGACGATTATCATGCGTCACGTGTACTGCCGGGATTTCAGCCTGACAGTAAGGTGAGAATGCTTTTGAAACTGAAGGAACAGACGGAAATCATATTTGCGATTAATGCGTCTGCTATCGAACAGAATAAAATGAGAAGCGACATAGGTATTACATACGATATGGATATTCTCAGGCTTATTGATAAGCTTACGGAGATTGGTTTGTATGTAGGCAGTGTTGTTATTACTCAGTACAACTCTCAGCCCTCCGCCGATAAATTTAAGGCAAGACTTGAAAACCTTGGCATAAAGGTATATTTGCATTATCCAATAGCAGGCTACCCCTCTAATCCGAATTTCATTGTAAGTGAAGAAGGTTTCGGAAAGAACGATTATATTGAAACATCAAGGTCACTTGTTGTAGTTACTGCCCCTGGACCGGGAAGCGGTAAAATGGCAACTTGTCTGTCACAGCTTTACCATGAGAACAAGAGAGGTATCAAGGCAGGCTACGCAAAATATGAAACTTTCCCTGTATGGAGTATTCCGCTGATGCACCCTGTAAACCTTGCGTATGAAGCTGCTACTGCCGACTTAAACGACGTTAACATGATTGATCCATGGCACTTGCAGGCTTACGGAAAAACTACCGTAAACTATAACCGTGATGTAGAGGTGTTTCCGGTACTCAACGCTATTTTCCAGCATATCTCCGGAGAGTCGCCTTATAAGTCGCCTACCGATATGGGTGTAAATATGGTAGGTTTTGCAATAACTGATGATGAGGCTGTTTGCGAAGCGTCAAAACAGGAGATAATAAGAAGATACTATGCGGCACTTCAGAAAAACAAGCAGACAGGTCTTGCAGGCGATGAAGTGAAGAAAATTGAAATGCTCATGAACAGAATGGAGCTTAACAAAAATGACAGAGCTGTCGCAAAAGCCGTAAACGATTTCGCAGAACATTACGATAACCCTGTTGCAGGAATTGAGCTCAATAACGGCAGAATTGTAACAGGTAAAACAGGTCCTCTGCTTGGTGCTGTATGCTCAATGCTGCTTAACGCTATAAAGGTATTGGCAGGTATTGATGACGAAGTGCTGCTGCTTTCTAAAGAGGTAATAGAGGCTATTCAGAAACTCAAAACTAAGGTTATGAAAAATCAAAATCCCCGTATGCATGTTGATGAGGTTTTGATAGCATTATCTGTAAGTGCAGAGAGTGACGATAACGCAAAGCATGCTTTGGAGCAGGTTCCTAATCTTAAAGGAACACAAGTACATTCTTCGGTTATACTTTCGCAGGAAGATATGGATATATTCCGCAGACTGGGCGTAGAGCTTACTTGTGAACCTGTGTATGAATACGATAAACTATATCATAAATAAACA
>ONAH01000165.1 GCA_900315715.1 uncultured Eubacteriales bacterium | reverse complement strand
TTGCTGTCGGTTTCTGTTGCAGTGTAGGTATCACTGTTTGTTTCAGTATCTGATTCTGAGTCGGTATCAGTATCGGTTTCTGTTACAGTGTCGGTATCACTGTTTGTTTCAGTATCCGACTGTGTATCACTATCTGTATCGCTTTCGCTATCTGTATAATCAATATAATACTCTTTCTCATTAGTATATGTTTTTCCATCAAGTGTTACTGCTGCATTACAAACAATCTTTTCTACTATTCCCAATGTGTTTGTCACCTTATCTATTTCTACTTGAGCGTCCAGATCCGTGTTATGTGTTGCATCATTTTTACATGTAAATGATGCTGTGGCTGTTTCACCTCTCCATTTCCATACAGGTTCTTCCCAGTTATGACCTTTTTCCTGAATTATTGTATCTTTAAGATCAACCGTTCCGTCACCGTTATTATCTGACATCGGTGTACCGTCCTTATCTAAGTATAGTCTACCATTTTCATCAGTGTAATAATCTATTCTGCCTTCTTGCTCACATGTGGCGGGAACCGCTTCTATATGTGTTAATATTATCTGTTCATTCTCTAAAACAACTTTGATACTTACATCATTTTCAGGCATTGTAAATGTAAATGTATCAGTTGAGATTTCTTTAAGCTGAACAGAACCTTCGTTTATCTTTATGCCTCTATATGCCAAGCCGTTTGGAATTTTACTTCTGTCAACTTTTACAACAACTTCCGCACCCGGTATAGTTTTATCTGCAAGATATCCGCTTACTGTTGTTTCCATACATTCTTCTTTTGTAATCTGATACAGCTTAGGCTCAATGTTCTTATTGGTATAATTAATTGATCCGCTGCGTCCTGCTATGTGTGCATTTTCGGTTGTAAGTGGATTCTCTGTATAAAATGTTAAGTTGTCGCTTCCATAACCATTATTGTTGTCATCAATTATTATCCATAACTCTCCGTCTGCTAATCCGTTATAGTCAACCGTCTGAGAGTATTCGGAACTTATTATGAGATTAAACGATTTCTCGGTTGACTTTACATTGAAGCTTGTATCATACCAACCATCACCATCAGCATCATTAAGCGTATCACCAGGGAATTTTGTTGAAGTACAATAGTTATTACTGCCTTCTCCCCATATCCAAACGATTGGTGCCCATGTTTCAGAACCACTGTGTCGTATATGCAGTTTTACATTACGCGTAATTTCATCATAATAATAATTAATGTCAGTATTTCCGTACACTATCGGAACTTCACTTTCAGGTAACGCCTGCGAATTATTCAGCTTATATCCTAACATCGGAGGTGGATCTCCTAAAGTAATTGTGTCACCAATTAATGCTTTAATTACGTCATTGTCACGTATCTTTTCATTTGTACCGGTTTTCAGGTAATTGATATTGACTGTTCCTGCGTTTACACAAATGTAATTTACTGTAATCTCCTTGTCAACTGAATATGTACCTTTGGGATCATCAGAAACACTATCAAAAATATAATCATTGTCATAAACATCAGGTTTGTAGATTGAGTAAGATGTTCCTCTATCTCCCGACATTGAATATCTGTAAAGTTCTTCTCCTGTTGCCTCGTTTACAAAACGAACATCAATTGTACAGGTATTATCACTAACGTTAACAGATTTATATGATGTCGCATCAACTGCAATTACCATCGAATTAGCCGGAACTGAAAAACTTCCGTTTGTAACTTCACCAAGACTCTTTAATCCTGCTTTGTTTCCGTCTGATAGTATAACCCAATTCTGTTCCTGATTTGTAGGTACCTGATATTTAATTGCATAATCAGAAGAATTTGCTATATAAATCAGTTTGTTCCACTGATCATTATTTGTATTCGTACATATACATGCAATCTGATCCTTACTTGTAATCGGAAGAAAATAGTAATTATTAGATGTGCGGTTAGGTGAAGTGAATAATGCAAAATTTTCGCGTATCTTTCTAAGTCCTCTGTAATATGAAACCATATCCGAATTCGTTTGTGCAAGATTCCAGTCTATTTTATTAATTTCGGGGGGTTTGTTATAACTGTTATGTTCGCCGCCCTTTGAACGTCCCATCTCTTCACCTGCAAGAACAAAAGTAGCTCCTTGCGACATATTTAACACAGCACCGGATAATTTGCTTTGTGATACTAATTTTTCATTTCGTGTGTAATAGTAATCCGTTAATCCTTGAGAAGCACAAAGCTGATCCCAAAGTGTACGATTATCATGACATGCCGCATAACTTACAACTTGCGTTGGAACAGAGAAACTATCCCCTTTTTCCGCCTTCATTCCCGCTGCTACATTCCAGTTATTTGAATCATTTCCCTTTTGCAGCCATCCGTCAACATTAAGGTCATTATTTCCACGTAATGCATCTCTTAATCCGTCATTAAAGAAGCCTATACGCTCATCAAGGCCTGGGTGGTATCCTATTTCTGCTCTCACAAAAGTCTTTTTATCCCAGGTTAGACCAGGATATTCTCCACCGCCTCCTGTCCAGCCTTCACCCCACATCGTTATGCGTTTGTCAACATTTTCGTCGAGTGCTTTGCGTACAGCGTTGAGTGTTTCTACATCGTGTAGTGCCATCAAATCAAATCTAAATCCATCTATATGATACTCTTTTGCCCAATGTACGATAGAATCTACCATATATTTTCTGTACATTCTTCGTTCGGACGCTGTTTCGTTGCCGCATCCTGATCCGTTTGAATACACATATCTATCGTAATATTCACTCCAGTCATCATTTCTTTCATGCCACATACGATAATAGTATTTTGGAACAGTATAGTTAAAACAAGAATCTGTGCTAAATGTATGATTATACACTACATCCATAACTACCGAAATACCGGCATTATGTAGCGCCTGTATCATCTGTTTGCATTCTTTGATTCGTACATTTCCGTCATACGGAT
>ONAH01000043.1 GCA_900315715.1 uncultured Eubacteriales bacterium | reverse complement strand
TTTTTCTTTTCTTAATGGTTACGCACTCTTTTCAAAAAAATGTTTGAAAAACCGTTGACAAAGTATATTTAATATGATACAATCTAATTGTACACAAGATTTGTATATGGCTGCATTTTAAGGAGGTACATACTATGTCAATATACGATTTTACCGTGAAAAAAAGAAAAAACGGAGTTCTTGACCTTTGCAGTCTGAAAGGTAAGGTTTTCCTTATCGTGAATACCGCAACAGGCTGCGGTTTTACTCCCCAATATAAAGGACTGGAAACCCTCTACGAAAAATACCACGACAAAGGCTTTGAGATACTTGACTTTCCCTGCAACCAGTTCGGCAATCAAGCACCCGGCACCGACAGCGAAATCCACGAATTCTGTACAGCACGCTACAAAACTCAGTTTGACCAGCTTGCCAAGATAGATGTTAACGGCGAAAACGAATCTCCACTCTACACATACATTAAAGCAAATTCCCCCCATGAGGAAATAAATGGTATCAAAAACAAGATGACTATGAAGGCTATCGAAAAACTCAGCAAAACTGCTGTTTCGCCTGCCGACATCAAGTGGAACTTCACAAAGTTTCTTGTGGATAAAAACGGAGTAATAGTCAAACGCTATGATCCCACCTGTGATCCGTCAAAGATAGATATGGATATTGAAAGAATAATTTAATCATATGTAAGAATAATAATAGTTTGAAAGGAGCTGTTTTTTTATGGCAGTAATTAAAGTAACAACAGATAACTTTGAGAAAGAGGTTCTCAACTCAGACGTAACCGTACTTGCAGACTTCAACGCAGACTGGTGCGGCCCTTGCAGAATGTTAAAGCCGATAGTCGAAGAAATCGCAAGCGAAAATCCTAACATTAAGGTTGTATCAATCAATATTGACGATGAGGACGAACTTGCAGACGAATACAATGTAGCGTCTATCCCCTGTGTTGTAGTGTTTAAAAACGGCGTAGAGGTTCAAAGAAGTATAGGCTTCAGACCGAAAAACGCAATTGTTGACCTTTTGGGAGAATAATAATGTATGATATAGTAATTATAGGTGCGGGACCGGCAGGTCTTACTGCGGCAATATATGCCCGCCGTGCAGAAAAAAGCGTTCTTGTACTTGAAGCGTTAAGCTACGGCGGACAGATAATTTATACACCCGTTATTGAGAATTACCCTGCCGCCGCCGATATATCCGGCTTTGATTTTGCAAATAATATATATAACCAGGCTGTAAATCTTGGTGCGGAAATAAAATTTGAAAAGGTAATTCGCATAGAAAATTCAGATAGTCAAAAAACTGTTTTCACTCAGAACGGTTCATATATCTGCAAAGCTGTTATTATAGCGACAGGTTCGCTTAACCGAAAGCTTGGTCTTGAAAACGAAGATAGTCTTGCAGGCAGAGGTATATCCTACTGTGCAACGTGTGACGGAGCGTTTTTCAAGAATAAGCCCGTTGCGGTGGTGGGCGGCGGAAATACGGCACTTGAGGACGCACTTTATCTTGCGGATATCGCCCAAACCGTTTATCTGATACACCGACGTGATACTTTCAGAGGCGAAGAAGCAACGGTCACTAAGCTAAAGCAGCGTGATAATGTAGAATTTATTCTGAACAGTACCGTCACAAAGCTAATCGCAGAAAAAAACCTTACAGGCATTGAAGTATCTAACAAAGACGGCAGCACACAGACAATTGAAGTAAATGGACTGTTTACAGCTATCGGACGTATTCCCGAAAATCAGGACTTTGCAGATGTCGTAAACCTTGACAAAGACGGCTACATCATAGCCGACGAAACCTGCAAAACAAACGCCGAAGGAATTTTTACCGCAGGCGATAACAGAACAAAAACCGTCCGCCAGCTTGTAACGGCTGCCGCTGACGGTGCAATAGCCGCAACCGAAGCAATAAAATATATTTCTTAAAAAAGTCCCCCTGTTACGGGGGATTTTTTTGTTGCAGCAAGACTTGATGCGGCGTGGATTAAATATTTTAAAAAATGATAAAAAAACTATTGACAACACTACTGTACTGTGCTATATTGTAATTGTACCAAGTGTATTAATTGTAGTAATACAAGCAACTCTTTCAACATCACATAAAAAGGAGGCTTGAATGTGTTTACAATAAACTATCAAAGCAGAGAACCGATTTATGAGCAGCTCTACAACAACGTAGTCAAGCTTATCGGCATGGAGGTACTTCACCCTCACGAAAAGCTGCCCACAGTACGTGCTATGGCACAGCAGTTAGGCATTAACCCCAACACCGTTTCCAAATCATACCAGATGCTTGAAGCAAACGGATATATATATTCGACTGTCGGCAAGGGTTCGTTTGTGGCGGATAACAAATCTGCGCTTGAGGGCAAGCAGGTCGAAACAAAAGAAAACCTCTCCAAAGCCGTTAAGGCTGCCGCAGATATCGGTATCACTAAAAAGGAAGTAAACGCTATTGTCGATGAAGTATATCTCGGAGGTGAAAATTAATAATGCTAGAGATTAAGAACGTTACAAAAAATTTTGGTGAAAAAAAAGCACTCAACTCCCTTTCATTCAATATACCAACAGGTTCAATATTTGGACTGATAGGCTCAAACGGCTCCGGTAAATCTACGCTTCTCAGAGTAATATCAGGTGTTTATGAACCTGACGGCGGCAGCGTTGAGATAGACGGTGTTTCAACATACGAAAATCCCAAAGTAAAAGCACAATGCTTCTTTATATCGGATTTCCCTTATTTCTACAACAACTCAACAGTCGCTAATCTTTCCGTACTGTACAAGAGCATGTATCCAAGCTGGAGCGACGACAAGTTCCGCAAGCTTGCGTGTATGTTTCCGATAAACATCAACGACCGCATTATCAATATGTCAAAGGGTATGCAGAGGCAGGCTGCGTTGATGCTGGCTTTGTCGGTATGTCCGAAGTATCTTATGCTTGACGAAATATTTGACGGACTTGATCCTGTCGTACGTCAGCTGATCAAAAAGCTGCTTGTTGAAATGGTTACCGAAAACGAATCCACAATAATTATTGCCTCTCACAACCTAAGAGAGCTTGAGGACGTATGTGACCATATAGGACTTATTCATTCTGGCGGTATCGTACTTGAAAAAGAACTTGACGAAGCAAAATTAGGTATTCACCGCGTACAGATAGTATTTGACCACGATGTAGGCGAAGGAATGTTCCAAGAACTTAACGTTGTAAAAATACAGCGTCAGGGCAAGCTTATCAATCTCACCATAAAGGGCGACGGCGAACAGATAGAAAAATATCTGCGTAATATGCAGCCTGTATATATGGAAATGCTGCCGCTTACTCTTGAAGAGGTATTTATTAGTGAAATGGAGGTAGTAGGTTATGACATTAACAACATTATCCAGTAAAGAGCTGAAACCTCTTTATATTTGGGCACTCAAAAGAAACAAGTCTGTAATTATAATATATTCGTTATTTCTGATTGTGTTCGGGCCTGTTATGACTATGTACTTTATGTCCACCTCAAGCACTTACGGCTACGATTATAAGGACTTAAATTTAATAATACTCATACTGTTTCAAATTATTTCTGCTTTCTTTACGTTTGTATCGTCACTGAAAACATTTTCTTACCTGCACAACAAAAGAAGTGTCGATATGTTTGGTGCATTGCCTGCCAACAGAACGACTATGTACACTTCTCACCTGCTTGCAGGAATCACTTCAATAGCTGTACCGTATTTTGTTTTCTCAATAATCACGATAGCGATAACGGCACGATCAGGGGATACATTGAAGTTTGGTTTATATACAATTGGATCAACGCTGCTTATGATATTTGCGGCATATATATTCACATCACTTGTGGCATACTGCTGCGGAACGGTTGTTGATACCGCAATCATCACAATAGGTGCAAACGGTATCTGGTTAGGAATTATCTCACTTTACTTTGGATTTATCACAGAGATGATACCGGGCGTAGATTTTGAGTCTATTATTGATACTCCGCTTCTGGTAATGTTCGCACCGTACGGATTCAGTCTGATGGGCACTATCTATTACCAAAACGAACAGGTAGGAAGTCTTGTATCACTGTTTATCTGGAACATGATCTACATAGCAGGTTTTCTGTTCGTTGCACTTATCGCCGCAAACAAAAGAAAAGCAGAAACTTCTCAGAACGGTTTTTCTGTTAAGTGGCTGCCTATGGTCATCAAAGCGGGTGCGTCTATTGTATGCGGAGGATTTATCGGATTTATTTCAGCAGAGGTTTCACACAGCGGATACAACAATATGTTCGTGTTCTGTTTCTGGTATGCAATAATCGGATTTGTAGCATTTGCTATACTTCACATTATCTTTGCAAGAGGCTTAAAGGGCAAGGTTATTCCCTCTTTGCTCACATACTTGGGCACTACCGCAGTGGCTATCGCTATACTGTTCGGCTTTAGCTTTGGTATAGGAATAGACGTATATGTACCAAGTCCGGTTACCGTAAAATCCGTTCAATTCGATGGTATGGATTTTAAAGATCCCGAAAACATCAAAACCGTCACAGAAATCCACAAGATTATCACCAAGGGTATAAGAAAAGAAAACATATATCCATACTACCTGGGCAGCGAAAGCTATTCATACGATTATCCGGTCACTACTTATGACGAAGAAACCGTTACAAACGAACTCCCGTCTGATTTGGACGGAGTAATCAAGGACGGAGAATATTACATCGAAAGAGATCCTTCCAAAAACTATTATGTAATCGGCAATACAATTTTCAGGTTCAGATATAAGAGAAAAATCGGCTTCGGCGTAACAAGAGACTACTATCTCTATCCAACAGACTATCGTAAAAAGTGTTATGATTATGACAAGCTTTCAGAACTAATAATGAAGCTTTACTCATCTGAAGAATATAAGAAGAACTATAACGAAGACTTGTTTGACGATGAGGCGATTAAAAACATTACATCTGCCGGATTAAACTACTTCTATTACATCGGAGAAAACGGATCAAAGAATTACATTTCATCAGGTAAATCAAACCTTTCAACAAACGAAAACTTTATGAACGGCTTTAGAGAGGCTTTAAGACAGGATATTCTTGAGGATCAGAACTACATTCCGAATGTAAATGTTACATCTTACGGCCAATCAACTCTAACCCCATACGTTGGCAAACACTGCATAGAACTTCATACTGTTTACACATACTCCAGAGATGACACTATGCCTTATTCTAATCACTATGATTACGCACCTAATTACGACAGCAGAACATACACCATAACAACGCTTATCAAAGACAGCTACAAAAATACTCAGAAGTATCTCAGCGATCATCAGATAGTTCCTGATGTTGTCACAAATTACAGCGACTATTCAAACAATTATCCTCAAAGCTATTATGATTTTCTCAGTGACGGCAGACCTGACACTCTGCGTAAACTGACACAAGATGTAAGCGTACAGTTTGCACTCACAGCATGCAGCACTGTTCACGGCATAGATCCAAACCAGTGGCTTGATGATAACTACGACGATTATAGAAAAGCTTTGTTAAAGAAATCCGACGAACTGTACAAAAAGTACTTTGGCAGTGTTTCAACACCCGACCAGCCTGTCATCAATGACGAAGATTATCCCGATACTCCTAACGCTGAGAAAGTCGATTTAATACTAAACGAACTTTTTCACTTCACTTTTGAATACATAGATGAAACTATCAACAATAAGTCGGCAGTATAACATAAGACACACGCTGTTTGAAGCTTTAAAAATATTGACAGAAATACAAAAAAGAACCGCTCTCATATGAGCGGTTCTTGTGTTATGTTAAGTTTTGAAAGTATGTGTGTTGCGATATTGCATATTAATACAATTCAAAGAGAAACTTACGGAAGCCATGAGATAGTAACATCTTTAAGCTGATTTGTATCCTTATCAAACTGGAAGCTGTAACCGCTTGATCCCATATATACTTCCGAAGCCACCATGTAGCTTACTTTGCCGTATTCATCGGTGCTTGTCGGATCGGGGCATTTTTCAAGCAGTTCGTCTTTCGTCAGATAATACGGGAACGAAAAACTCAAGTCCTTGGCACAATCGTTTATACTACTTACAATTTGCTCAATCAGGCTGTCCTGATAATCATCATGCGGAACATACAGAACATTCCATCTTACTGTTGAGAGCAGACAATCTTTTTCAGGCATACTGTCATCAGTCTTATTGATAAAAACAAGCTGAATAAATGTCAGATCGTTGAGATTTATTGTATATCTGCTTGTTTCATGGTTGCCGTTAACATTGTTTTCGGCATTTTTTATTTCTTTTTCGTCAAACGGAAGTCCTCCGTCAATGAGATCCTGCAAAGTGGTTTCACCAAGTTTGTAAACCTTGCCGTTATAAACAAAGCTTCTGTTATCAAGATCTGCGTACTTTTCGCTCAGACCTTCAGCAAGTTTAAAGTCATAATACTCAATCTTTGTTTCTGTTTCGGAAGAACTTGCTTCGGAACTTGCGTCGGAACTTGACTCTTCGCTTTCCGACGAACTGTCATCAAGGTTCTGGTCAGCCTCTTTATTGAGAGTTCCCGCTTTATTGTCCTCTGCTTCTTCGCTGACTGTTTCTTCAACACTCTCAACATCTGCAACCGATTCGCTTTCGGTTACTTTCTGATTACCCAAAGACGTTTGTGTTGTGCACGCCGAAAGCATTATCAATGCTGCAAGCGAAAATGCTAACATATACTTCTTCATTTTATTAACTCCTTCAAAACAAATATCATAAATAACTATTTGAGTATATCGTGTAAAAAGCCGCAATTATATTAAACTTACTATTGTAAGACCTACACATTATATTTCTCAAAATACGATCGACTATATTATAATCCGCAGGCATAATATTGTCAAGCTTTTTTAAAAAAAGTCGGAACAACCGCAGAAAACACCTCAAAAGGGCATTTCTGCGGTTGTATTAGTTTGCCGTAATAAGATTATAAATCGTTTCTGCAACCGGCACATACTGCTGTATCAAAGAAACCATACTTACTAAAACAAATATAACTATCGGCAATATTATATTAACGCCCTGTTTTTTTGAAATATAATCAGACCTCTTATCGCCTTTCAGATTCAAACCCTTTTTACAGCATCTGTCTATTCTGATTTTATACAAATAGTTTCCCGACAATCCGTTAACAAAAAACACCCCAACCATTATCAGGTACTTATAATACCATTTTATCGGTAAACCGAACACATACAGCTGCGAAGCAATATAAACCAACGCAAGAAAATACATTTTTCTGTACAAACACCAGTACCACCCTAATATGAACGCCCAGAGATTAAAGCTAATCGGAATTGTTTTTTTATCCATTTTACGGAATTTAGGTATATAATATTCGGCTTTTCTGCCTACAAGTGCCGTTCTTACAAAATCCGCTGCAACTACGCTGTCTTTTGTCAAGCTATTCTCAAGGGTTTCCTGCTTTTGCAAAGACAGAGTGTTATTAGTATTGATATAAAAAGGTGAGTCTGTTTTTCCGTAACCTGATGACGTACTTGTACCCGTACAGCCCGCTTTTGCACAACGCTTATTTTTCCGCCAACACTCTGTATGGTGCGGCGTCCTGCACACACTGCATATTACATAATCGTTGTTTTCGGCTATCTCACTTGAGCAGTACGGGCATATTTTAATATTATTATCGCTCATACCGCTCCTCTTACTGCATTGTATATTTCACTTCAAGACCTTTGTCGGGGTTGTAACTCCACGTTACCTTATAGTTACGGAATGTTGCGTATCTCTCTCCGTCAACGGCCCTTGTGTTGCCCATACTTCTGTAAATATTTTCTGTAAAGCCCAATGTTTTGTTTATCTCCTTTATCTGACTGTAAGCCATAGTTTCGATAGCGTCGGGCTTATCTTCGGGGTTTGTATCAATACTCATTGACATTCCGTCATCTGCAATACTGCACCATTCGTTTTTAGCAACATCTGAGAACAGATCCGTAAAATTATGTTTTTCGGTAGCTTTCATAGTAATAATCACCGCTGCCACAAGCACAGCCGTTGCCACTCCTGTAAAAATAAGCTGTTTTTTTCTTTTGCTTCTGTTTTTCTCAAGCGTATCTGACAGCTGAGTAACAGCCGCACTTACAGACGTATCGACTTCTTCTGACGGAATAAGCTCAGTCGGAGACGCCTCTCTCATTGTGAGATGTTCTTCGATCTTCTTTCCGCATCTTGGACAAAATACCTGATCCGCTCTTACAAGGCCTCCGCAGTTCGGGCAGGCAATTTTTCTCTGGAATTGGGGTTTTTCCTTTTCTTTCTGAACGCCACCGCAATACGGACAGAACTGCTGATCGGACGATATAAGCTTTTTGCACTTTACGCATATAACGTCGAACTTGTCCGGTGCGACCATTCTGTTAGCCTTATTTGCGGGCAGCATCACAGACGCTTCGTTTATATTGATTGCAGGTGCTTTTTTATTGCCGTTTGCAGGCGAATTGTTTTGTACACGTTTATTCGGATTAGGCTTATCGCCCTTTGAGAGGGTAGGTTTATTGTCGGCAGGCTTTTGCAGCGACGGTTTTGGCGGAGTAGTCTGTTTATTTTTTGCGTCGGGTTTTGTAAGTGACGCTTTTGTCTGCTGCGGCGACTGCGATTTGCTCAAATTAGCCTTTGTACCCAAACCGCCTGCGTTTACATTCTGGTTTTGTTTTTGCAGCGGCGGATTCTGGGGTGCACCCTGCGCGGACTGTTTTGGCTTAGTAAGCGACGCTTTATGTTGTGTTTGTTGTGTTTGCTGCTGCTTTGTAAGCAGAGGTGACTTTTGCGAAGCAGTATTATCTGACGCAGGTTTATTCGCAGCGTTTTCGTCGGTAAAGCTCATCACTTTCAGCGATTCTTTACCAAGCTTAATTTTTTCTTCACGCTGTTTGGAATACTCCATTTCGTCCTCCTCAACGTGATCCTCCAAAAAGCTCATTATAGTAATAGAGCGGTTAAGGCCTTTTGGGCGATGTGGAGTTTCGCTCTCATCGTCTGACGGATAAACCGGATCAAACACTGTCGGAATAAGTCTGTCGGACAAGGTTTCCTTATCTTCTACCAAACCGAAATCGGCATTATCGCCAGGAAGTTCCGGTGCGAAGTTAATATCATCAAGCTGATCTGACAGATCGAACCCCTCCTGAGGTGTATTATCCGCAGACTTCTGCGGCTGATACAGGCAATCGGGAGTAGTACAGCCTGCGTGAGTGTACCAGCAATTTTCGTGATGAGGAACATTACAGGACGGGCAGACAATAACGGAGTCGCCCTCCTTGATAGTTTCTTGACAGAAAGGACATATTTTCCCTATTAGTGTATCCATTAGAAAGTCCTCCTATTTATGTGATACGATAATCTCTCATAATAATTGTATCATATATTTTTGAAAAGTCAAAATATTATTGTATATTTTTCAAAAAAATTTTCTTATTTTAAACCACGCACATTGCACAAGGTATAAAAATAATGTAAAATAGAGTAACGATCTATCCTCAAAGGGGGAAACAGTAATTGAACAAAATAATTTCATTTCTGAAAAAGGAACCAATGCTTACCGTATCGGTGGCAGCCGCAGCAGCCGCAATGATAATCACACCGCCGACGACAGCGCTTTTCAGCGGAATTGACTGGAGGACACTTGCGACACTATTTATGATGTTGACGGTACTTGAGGGGTTCAAGAAAGAGAACATATTCAGGCCGGTACTAAAGCTGTCGGGCAAGATAAAAACCTGTTGGGGGCTGTCGATGTTTCTGGTATTTTCGGTATTTTTCTCATCGATGTTTGTCACGAACGACGTATCTCTGATAATATTCGTACCGCTTACTATAATACTATTTCGTGAGGGTGGCAAAGAGAGGTACATACTTCCGATAATTTCAATGGAGAACATAGCGGCGGTAAGGGGATCGCTATTGACACCGTTTGGCAGTCCACAGAATTTATTTATATTTGGTCAATCGGGAGTATCGGCATACGATTTTATAAAGTTCATGTTTCCGATATGGATAATATCGGGGGTACTGCTGATACTGTTTGTGATATTCACATACCGCAAGGACATACACGAAGCAAGCGGAATATCGGGAGATACGTCATTTGCGGGAGAGTGGAACAAAGCCCGCCGCACACAGCGGATAATATACATGATATTATTTTGTATGATAATATGGACTATTGTCAGCCGAACGTCATACTGGGTAATAACTGCGGGGATAACGCTTATAGCGGTACTGATAACGGACAGAAAGATCCTCATCAAAACGGACTATATACTACTGCTTACGTTTTTAAGTTTTTTTATCTTTTCGTCGTCGGTTGCGTCGAACGCAGCGATACATGATTTTCTGAAAAACGCCGTAGCGGGGCACGAATACGCATGGGGAATATTGCTTAGTCAGGTAATATCGAACGTACCGGCCTCTATTGTATTGTATCAATTTTCAGAGAACCCACAAGCGTTGTTATACGGGCTTGACAGTGCAGGCTTATGCACGCTGATAGGCTCGCTTGCGTCAGTAATCAATTACAGGATATACGTCAGGGAGTACCCGAAGAACGGCGGAAAATTCATAAAAGTATTTACCCTTATCAGTCTTACATTTTTTGCATTTGTAGTCATACCGGGATATTATATCAGCAGGTAAATTCAAACTAAAATTTTCCAACGTATTAATAGAATAATTCATAGCATAGGTGGAGAACGGCTGTCGGCAGGTTCTCCACGCTTTTTTGAAAAAAAGCTTAGCAAAAAACTTCATTTCGCTTCGCTGTGGTTTTTTATACTTTGTTACAATAACCCCCTTATTTTTTATTTAACTTTATTTATAGTTTATTTTTCCGCCAGTTTACTTCCCTCCCTCTCCGATGAGCGGAACATTTTGGGGCTGTGCGCCCCATTCCCCCGCAAACTTTTTTGAAAAAAAGTTTGACAAAAAACTTTTATTTCGCTTCGCTGTGTTCTTTTTTAGTTGTTTTTGTCTTTTTATTTTTCTTTTTTATT
>ONAH01000217.1 GCA_900315715.1 uncultured Eubacteriales bacterium | reverse complement strand
TTGGTGGCTGCCTGCGGCAGCATTGTATTCGACGCTACACACGGCCGATAAAACGGAGCAGCACCGCCGAAAAAACGACGGTGCTGCTCTTTATATGGGTGGGAAAGAAAAAGAGGGACAAGGTTATTTGAGGTCGGCTTTGACGATGACCTTGCCGGTAAAGCCTGCGCCGACAACCGCGCGCTTCATCGCTGCGGTTTTGACATAGATCCGGCAGGTATCGGGGATGGTCTGTAGGAATAAACCATTATTCGTTAGAAGCTCTGTGTTTGTTGGAAGTATACGCAATTTCTTTAGCTGAATACAATCCGCAAAAACTGGGCCGTTGAGCATTTTTGCATAGCGCGGGATAGTAAAAGATTGTAAACTTGTACATTTCCGCAAAGCAGTTGCTGCTATCTCCAAAGAAGTATTCGAGTACATTTTTATCTTTTTCAGATTGGAACAACTATAAAACAAATCTGACCGCAACAAAATCAAGCCGCTTCGTTTTGCAAAGACAACTTTTTTTAGATTCT
Organism: uncultured Eubacteriales bacterium; assembly: GCA_900315715.1. Lineage (GTDB taxonomy): Bacteria > Bacillota > Clostridia > Oscillospirales > Acutalibacteraceae > RUG592. The sequence continues at coordinate 2,425 of ONAH01000217.1, read as the reverse complement.
TGCAGTCTCTAAATACACCGGCATATAATTCACAGTTTTCTGGAATCTTAATACTCTTTAGCGCGGTATTTTTAAATGCGTATCCATTTATTGCTTTTAGAGAATCTGGCAATTGGATTGAAGTAAGATTAGTGTTAAAAAAAGCATATAGTCCTATTGACTCTGTTCTGTTAGATAGGGAAACTTTTTTTAGGGCTATACAGTCTGCACAAAGATTAGCTGGGATGGCCTTTATTCCGGCCGGAAGTTCTAGTTCTGTCAAACCAGTGCCGGCAAATGACCCACCACCCAACTTCTTTAATGAAGAGGGCAAATCTATTTTCTGAAGAGCAATACAATTTGAAAAAGCATCATTGCCAATTGAAACAAGAGACTGCGGCAATCGTATTTCTTCAAGAGCTTTTAGATTTCGAAATGTAGCAACGCCGATTTTTTTAATGCCATTAGGCAGAACTATTCGCTTTAATGTTGTGTTCTCGCCTAAATCATAAACCTTCGCTTTCTCCGTTGAAATATCCTGTGAGAGCGGAAACAACGCACGATATTCAAATTCACCACCGAATTCGTATTTGTACTGTGTTTCAATTTTTCTTACAGGAGTACCATCTATTTCGGATGCAATGCGGATCTCACGTGTAGTTTCGAAAGCTTCTTGACTGTCAAAAAAAGCACAAACATTGTAATATGCCTTTTGAGGATACTCTCGTTCTATTAGTTCATATACAATATGATCCTTTATGATGCATGCATTACCACGCACTGATGTCAAAGGCGAAGAAGTCTCCGTTACGCTATTACCGAGCACAGGAAAAAGAAATACTGCCATGAGAATAAAGATTGGATAAAAAAAGCGGAGTTTTTTCATGTGTAATCCTCCTCTGGTTTGGTACATAAAAATCAAAGCTCCCAGCCAAGAGGTGTGCTTTGGCTTGTATCTGTAGCAGCATATCTTGTAAGCTTAAAAACCCCGTCACCAATTGGAGCTTCGCCATAGTATGCCTTGTAAGCGTCGTGATAATAATATGGCGAATCGTCGCTAGATCTTGTATGTTTTACATTAGCGGCAAGGAATAAATCGTTGTTTTCATCAAAAGCCATTGATTCTATTTCAAATTGATAGTACATTTTGTTTGATGAACCAAACAGAGAATTATAATCATTCTTGGTATTAAGATTTATTTTATCAGCATAGAAACAACGGTAGTTATTATTGCCAATAGTAACATAGGTATTCGGCGTTGAATCAATATCGGCCCATAAAACAACATTCTTTGTGCGACGGCCATAGTTATCAACTGTTGTTTGAATAAACTTAGGATCAAAAAAGCCACATTCAGATGAATACATAATATTTGCATTTGCAAAAGAAGGTTGGTTTTGAATGTTGTTTCTTATTACAAAGATATCACTGGTACTATTTGAGAGAAGTAAAATCTCATTTCCATTGTAAGTTGTGAGTTTTGCTCGCGTGTAGGCTGTATTTTTATAATAATAATTCGTATTATTACTAATAGCATAATTTACAATAAAACTACCGTTTCCATTATAGCATGTAATTCTTCCAATGGTACCTGTATAGGCTCCTGTTGGTTGATTTGTTGTTATGTTGCCAATCATAAAGGGCACCCAAGTAAAACCGTCAGCACCAGGGATAGAGGGATCGTCTTCTTCAATTAAAACATCTTGATTTGTGTTTGCTAATTTTATTAATGCTTTGTTGTGTATTACGGTGCGCGGGATCTTTAAAATATAATGATCATCGTGCGATTCAATTGCAGAAGGAATATTTGAGGATGCGGTAAGATAAATGTTATTGTCATCGATTGCCATTCCATTTGCATGCCCAGCATAATCCACATCAAGAACCGCGCAAGTATCAGAAACTGAGAAATTTGGAAAATAGAATAGTTTGGCTTTTTTTGTAATGTCATCGTTTGACTTGATCACAAATAAACTATCATGACTTTTGCCTATTGCCATTCCGCTTGTGTTGGTATAAGTTGTGTTAGTGTTCTCATCTGGCTCAAACAAGTAATCATTAGAATTAACCGGAATATTCTCTAAATCATGAACCCTTTCAAGTTTTAGATTTGAATAAACAGTATTCCCTGTAATAGCCTGTGGCATGATCGTACTAATCATACTGACAACTAGCAGAACAGCTAGAATGAGTGATGTTTTTGTTGCTTTTCGCATATATAATACCTTCCTTTCTTTGCCGCGCTGTCTCAACGCGGTGAACAAAATATAAATATCGGTGGCCACCATCTACACTATAGCACGACAAAAAGCTTTTGTCAAGCGTTCCTTTGCAATAAAAAGTATTGACATATCAAAAGATTTTGATTATAATGATTTCAGCAGGTGATAGTATGGCTCAGGCGCAGGATAATTTTAAGCGCGGTACAGCGGAAATGCTCGTGCT
>ONAH01000031.1 GCA_900315715.1 uncultured Eubacteriales bacterium | reverse complement strand
TTACAAATAGTTAGTTTCATCTTATTACATTAAAATAATTATTTCAATGTTTAAATAGAATTATAATAATTTTTGATTAAATTTTATCTAATCTCACAAATAATTATTGAGCGATATCAAATATTTATCAACCTATTATAATATATTATTCTTTTGTATTACATACATTTTTTATAATAATTATGTTTTATAAAGCGACTTAAAGCATCACTTATCGCTTTTCTTGTTAACTAAAATGAGACTGCCGCATTAATCTGCAACAGCCTCAAATTTTTTATGTGTTATTTATTCACTTTATTATTTCATTGCCTCTTCTACTGCAACTGCACAAGCAACCGTAGCACCAACCATCGGGTTGTTACCCATGCCGATAAGTCCCATCATCTCAACGTGAGCCGGTACAGATGATGAACCTGCAAACTGAGCGTCTGAGTGCATTCTACCCATTGTGTCAGTCATACCATAGGAAGCCGGACCTGCTGCCATGTTATCTGGGTGAAGTGTTCTGCCTGTACCACCGCCGGAAGCAACTGAGAAATACTTCTTTCCTGCGTCTGTGCGCTCCTTCTTGTATGTGCCTGCAACAGGATGCTGGAAACGTGTCGGGTTTGTTGAGTTACCTGTGATTGATACGTCAACATTCTCTTTCCACATGATAGCAACGCCCTCTGTTACATCGTTAGCTCCATAACAGTTTACCTTTGCTCTTAAGCCGTCGGAATATGCCTTGCGGAATACTTCCTTTACCTCTCCCTTGTGATAATCCATCTCTGTCTCAACATATGTAAATCCGTTGATACGAGCAATAATCTGAGCGGCGTCTTTTCCGAGACCGTTGAGGATAACTCTTAAAGGTTTCTGTCTAACCTTGTTTGCCTTCTCTGCAATACCGATTGCGCCCTCTGCAGCAGCAAATGACTCGTGACCTGCAAGAAATGCAAAGCACTCTGTGTCCTCTTCAAGCAGCATTTTGCCAAGGTTGCCGTGTCCCAATCCAACTTTACGCTGATCTGCAACAGAACCGGGAATACAGAATGCCTGGAGTCCTTCACCAATTGCAGCTGCTGCGTCAGCAGCTTTTACGCAGCCTTTCTTTATTGCAATTGCACAACCTACCGTGTAAGCCCACTTAGCATTCTCAAAGCAGATAGGCTGAATACTCTCAACAAGCTTGTATATGTCAAGACCTTTTTCTTTGCAGACTTCTGCACATTCCTCTATGGAATTGATACCGTACTCTTTGATTACGGAAAGAATCTGCTTTTCTCTTCTATCGTAAGATTCAAATAATGCCATTTTTACCTATCCTCCTTATTCCTTTCTCGGGTCAACGATTTTAACCGCATCTGCAACTCTGCCGTACTGGCCCTGTGCTTTCTCAAATGCTGTGTTAGCGTCGTCACCAGCTTTGATAAAGTCCATCATCTTGCCAAAGTTTACATACTTGTAGCCGATGATCTCATTATCTTCGTTAAGTGCAAGACCTGTTACATAACCGTCGGTCATCTCAAGGTAGCGAGGACCCTTTGCGAGCGTACCGTACATTGTACCTACCTGTGAACGAAGACCTTTTCCAAGATCCTCCAAGCCTGCTCCAACTACCAGACCACCCTCTGAAAATGCAGACTGTGAACGTCCGTATACGATCTGTAAGAACAGCTCTCTCATTGCGGTGTTAATTGCGTCACATACCAAGTCGGTATTCAGTGCTTCAAGGATTGTTCTTCCGGGAAGAATCTCTGAAGCCATAGCTGCAGAATGTGTCATACCCGAACAACCGATTGTTTCAACGAGAGCCTCCTGAATTACGCCTTCCTTAACATTAAGAGTGAGCTTGCAAGTACCCTGCTGAGGTGCACACCAACCAATACCATGTGTAAAGCCCGAAATATCTTTAATTTCCTTTGCTTTAACCCACTTTGCCTCCTCCGGTATAGGAGCAGCGCCGTGAGCAACGCCCTGAGCGATAGGGCACATTGTTTCAACTTCGTGCGAATAGATCATTGTTTAATACTCCTTTAGCTTATTTGACAGACTTGTCCGCCTTTATAATATAATACTACATCTCAAGTTTCAAATCAAGTGTTTTTTAGGTAATATTTTTTACATCTTAAGTATTGTTTGAACTTTCTTTTCACATTTGAACACGTTTGTAATTTTGTTTCATTCTTAGAATTTTTGGCTGCGTTTGTATCTTGATACGATAAAATAATCATTGCTTTTCTTGTACTTAGGAAGTATAATTACAGAAAAGACTAACTATATCAGAAGATCTTTAATTCAGATAGATACGAACGTACGGTGCTGTTTATTATGTTTATTAAACACACCGTCATTCTGTAAATTATTTAGTTGAGAAAGGAATTGATAATATGTCTGTTCATTCTGACAAAGCCTGCGACCTCTTTGCCGGCGGACTTAACTGCGCTCAATCTGTTTTTGTGGCTTTTTGTGATGTCACCGGAATGGATAAAGAAACTGCTCTTAAAATATCTTCAAGCTTCGGCGGAGGTATGGGAAGACTTAGAGAGGTATGCGGTACTTGCTCCGCTATGTTTATGATAGTCGGGTTACTGTACGGTCTGGGAGAAGGTTATACTTTTGAGGATAAAGCAGAACACTACAAACGTGTTCAGGAGCTTGCTGCTCAATTCAAAGAAGTACACAATACCATAATTTGCAGAGAACTGCTGAAAGGATTGAAAGTCACAAGCGACCCTACTCCCGAACGACGCACCGAAAAATACTATAAAGTTCGTCCGTGTATAAAGTTCGTCAGAACTGCTTCCGAAATATTGGATAAGTATTTAGAAGAACATCCGTTCAATGAAACTGATGTAAATCCAAAATAAAAAATTATATTGCCCGACAAGCAGCTTAATCCCAAAGTCAACCGATATGCTTACTACGTTAACAATATAATATAACTCAATGGCTTTTACTAACTGCCGCAAGGAGATGAACAAATTGACAGACTTTCCCAAATCCAAACGTGACCTTACGCTCCCATACGGTCTGTACGAACAGGTTATCAGCAAATCGCTTGGCTTAGGGCTTGCAGCGACAGACAAGCTCAGCGAAGGAAAAGACTGTCTGACGGTACTCGATTTCATCGGGCAGGCTAACAAGAAATACAGTTTCGAAAGCAAGTTCGCAGCGCTTCTTTCTAACACATCACGCAGCGTAGTGCGTGAGATAAAAGACGGATTTACAGCGCTCCCTAAGGGCTGCTATATTCAGCTCGAAAGAAAAGCTGCAAAGTATATCCTTGACAATATTCGTGCATCTTACGGCAGCAGCGCAGGACTTGTTTTACATATCTCAAACTTTGAAGAGGACACCGGCTTAAATCTTTGTCTTGCAAATTTTCTTGACTACTATCACATTGAACCGAAGGCTATATATAAAACATCGCTTTTCTCACGCTTATGCGTGCGTGCAGGTGTTTTACATGATTTTGACGAACCTCTTGAAATGCTGCTCACAAAGGCAATAATTAAGCTTGCCGATATTAATTCTCGCAGGTGGATTATCTTTTTGCTTGAACTGCTGCCGAATATCCGTAAAGTTGACTTTTCAGCTATGACTGCCAT
>ONAH01000148.1 GCA_900315715.1 uncultured Eubacteriales bacterium | reverse complement strand
ACTGAACAATAATATCGAACAGTGCCTTTTTTATCATGCTGCTATCTTTCCTATTCTGTCATTCTTTGACATATGAATTGTGTATCTCAATATCTCAAGCGCATCTTTGTTTGTGATTTTACTATCTCCGTTTACATCTGCGATTTTTATCTGAACTTCATCAAGCTGCTTTAGCTTTATTACAAAACGCTGAACTAGCATACTATCTTTTGCTGATATTTTTCCATCACCATCTACATCACCCATTTTCATACCAGAAACCGGTTTATCGGTATCAGTGTCGGTGTCACTTGACGTATTCTCAGATACATTGATCGTTGTTTCATATGTTCCATTGCTATCGGCATCTATTGCTATTCCAATTGTATTTTGATCTATCTCGTAAACTAATGCAGAATCATACATCGTAGTAAACTCGGTTTTTGCCTCATTGTATTTGTTATTTGCATATACATGTACATTTTCAAGCTTATCTCCCGATATTATCCAACCTTCATTATCTTTCTTGAGAGATACAAATTCTGAATCATTGCCTTTGACCTTTACAGTGAACCAATCTGTCGGATATTCATCATTAATCGTCATCGACATTGAATACTCTGATTTTTCACCTCGTACCTCTACATATCCTGCCTTGTCAAATGTTACAGATTTGCCCATCTGTGAACTACCTGTTATAAAACAGTTATCGTAAGTTATTGAAAGCTCAAGCGGTTGTGGTTCGTTCTGAGTTACCTTGTATGACGTTTCTGCATCATATAGATTGTATCCAAGTACTCCCTCTGATTCGCTTCCAAGTACAAAGGAGAAATCCTCTGCAATATCACCCGGTGCATTATTCATCATTGAATAATTGCCGTTGTACTCCTGCACCTTCGTAACTGAACGCTCATTTGATATTGTATATGCATCTATTCTTGCTATATAGTCCGATACTGTATTTCCGTTACTTCCAGACAAATAACCGCCTTTGTTTATTATATCTATATCGGCACACACATAATTGAATACTGCTCCCTGCTTTGATGATATTACATCGTATGCTGGTATTTCCCAATCATATGTTGTTGTGTTAAAATAAATATAATAATTCTCGTCATCATTTGTAGATTTGTTTGGATCACATATCTTTATTCTGCCCTGATACTTGTTATCCTTCTTCGTGTAATCACCAAACTCGTATCCAATAGCTAATATCGCATGACCGCCCCATTTAACTTTTTTAAAACCTATTATCACTGTGTCGTTGGTGTCTAATAATGACATTATTTCCTTAAATATGTCACTGTTGCTCTTATTGGGATATGAGCGATACTTCTGCTGTGTTGCATCTTTTACCTGAAGCATTTGATAATATGTAATTAGTGAGCTTACATTACTGTTCTCATTCGGATATGTCAAACTGTTCTTTGCTGGGTAATCAAGTTCGTGAAGTGTTTTTGCTCCAGCCTGATATGTTGAAAATGGAAAGTATCCCTGCTTTGCTAAAAGTGTAGTAGATGACATTCCGTAGCATGAACCCTGGAACGTTTCATCAAGCCATGCTATGTTCTTATCTGTACCGTTAAATATTACTTCGTATTCGGAAGGTGTCAAATTTTCTTTTAGTGCATTTAAATATACACTGTTTATCTGATTTCGATATATGTCTTTTGTGTAGTAACCAAGACTTGAGCTGTTTATAAAATTCCAGTTATCAACGCCCCAAATAAATCTCTCTTTCGTTTCCGGATCATCAGGCGGTTTGACTTCCTCTTTCTTTATCGTAAAGGTGAGTGTTTTTGATCCTGTATATGATCCTAATCCGTTTATAATAACTAATGCATTACCAGGCTCAATATTATTTGAATAGGATACCGTATAATCTGTACCTTGTGACAGAACAAGTGCATCATTCTTCAATGTAACAGATGGTGTTTTTTACTGCCGTCATAAATATATGAATTCTGACTTAATGTTGCGGTAAAATCGGTAATATCTCTTTTTGCAGGCGCATTAATAGAAAACATTAGCTCTCTTGTACCTGTATAACTACCTATTCCCATAACAACGGCTCTCGCTGTACCAACATTTACGTTGTCATAATATGTTACAGTGAAATCCTGTTCTTTTATAAGCTTCATATGGGCATTGTACGCAATAATTGTAGGACGTTTCTCTCCTCCGTCATATGTAAACTGTGTTGGATCTAAAGTTATATCGCATTTCGATAAATCTACTCTGTCTTCACGACTAATAGTAAAATTCAGAGTTTTTGTGCCTGTATATCTGTTGATGCCTTTTACTATTGCATGAGCTGTTCCTGGGTTTACATTGTTATCATATGTTACTGTATAATCGCTTCCCTCGGCAAGAAGATAATCATTATCATATATTGTAACCTGAGGTCGTTTTGCCGTACCGTCATATATATAAAAGTTGTTCTCAAGTGACATGTTACAGCTTGAAATATCATATATCAGGAATTTTATTATTTTTTGTCCAGTGAAATTGTTTATTCCTTTTAATACTATTTCTCCGACTCCTACATTTACATTATTTCTATACGATACTGTAAAATCAGTTCCCTCTACTATAAAGCGATCGTTATAATTCGCCGAAATTTTCGGAGTTTTTTCGTTTCCGTCATACAGAACCCTTGTATATTCAGGATATACAACTGTATTCATTATATCTGCGGTTTGAATCGTTATCTGACATGACTTTTGGATACCGTTAGATGACTTTGCAGTAACAGTGCAATTACCAGGTCTGTCTGCAATTAGTCGTATCCAGATATTGTTTCCTTCTCCTCCCCTTGCAACCTCTGTTAATAGATTTCCTGTATAGGTCCATTCAAGTGTGTCTGTAATGTCCTCCGGAACAGCACGGCATGATATGTCAAATTGCTGTCCGACAGGTAGTGTGAGATTATCGTTTGAAAGAGATAACTCCTTTACTGTTGAAATCATATCCACTTCACACTGTGCAGTTATGGAACTGTTTGATCCGGTCTTTAATGTCCTAACGTTTATTTTAGTTCTTGGAAAAATTATTCCGCCTACTGCGTCTCTGGCAAGTTTTCCGGTTACATTTCCCTGTTGATCCACCTCTATCACTGTATTTGTTGATGACCATTCAAGCTTCGGTGTTGCATCAGCTGGCTCAAATTGCGGTATAAGAGTTAGTATTTCACCTTCATTGAGTGTATATATACTCTTTTCAAACCATATTTTTGTTGCTGGGATATATACATTTACTTTACATGTTGCAGTTAGTCCATTCGTTGTCTGTGCGGTAATATCAACCGCTCCTGCAGATACTCCGGTAACAAGTCCGTTTTTATCTACAACAGCAATCTTTTCATTGGAGGATGTCCATGTTACCGACTTAAATGTTGCGTCTTGAGGGGTAACAGTTGCAGTTAACTGAAGCGTGTCTCCTCTGTTTATCTCGGCATTGTATGTGTCAAGTAGTACGCTTGCTGCTTCAACTGACGATACAGTAATCGTGTATCCGAGCGTTAAACCCTTATATGTAACAGTTAAGCTTTGTTCTCCGCTTTTGCTTAAGTCATAACCGCTAACCATCTCTTCCTGCAGAGGTACTTCTTCTTTTGTTCCGTTGGAATACTCCAAAAGCAAGGTTCCATCACAAGCAAACTCCTCGGCAGGTGTAAAGTTCACTCTTAAAGGCTCTGCCAAAAAGCTTAGTTTTAACGGATATACTTCCGGGTTATTTCTCAACTGAAGCGTACTTGTGCCAATTATTTCCCATACGTTCTCAAGATCAAATCCACTGTATCCCTGTGACTTTGTATAAGGTGATGGTATAACAGACGCACCTGCGTAACGTCCCCATGTAGTGTATGAATAAAGACAGTAGCAATTTGTTGTTTGATCCTCATCTCTTCCGGATATTGCTCCATTGTAAAAATTCACGCACCGTGTAAATCCGCCTTGTCCGCCAATGCCACCTACATAGTTTATTGTTGGCGTATTTGCATCTATCAATTCGGTTTCTGTTATATATGGAATTGTCTGATATGATACTCGCTCGATATTTCCGCCGGCATTGTAACAATCAGTAAATGTACTTTGTCCTGACAGAACTCCTACTCGCAGATCTACATTTGCGTCTGCATCCGTTTTTCGGCGGTATATGCAGTATTTTACATCTGCTTTTGAATAAGAAGTATTTATATATGAACTTTTTCCACCCAATCCTCCTATGTAGAATTCTCCCGAATTATCTGCCTCTGTGTATACTGCCGCACGTACTCTGCCACTTACTGAACATAGACTTATTTCATCTGCATTAAATCCACAAACTGCACCGCAATATACATTGTCAGTAAAATCAGTCGCTACATCAATATTCACATCTTCAAAATGTAAGTCTGTAATTTTACCGTAATTCATTGCTATAAATCCTGCATTATGTACATTGCCATATATATTCATTTCATATATTATGTGTCCGTTTCCGTTAAGTGTTCCCGTGAACCTTTGAATAGGTATCCAGCCGTTTCCATTATCAAGCTCACCTCCCTCTTGTGTTTCGGAAAGATCTATGTCACTCATCAGAATATATTTCCCTGACGGCTTTGTTCTGATCATTTCAAGGTCTGCAACTGTATTAATTGCAGTAAATCCCTTCGGAATTTCGTCGGCATATGCAGTAATCGGTGTGGCAGAAACAGGAAGAACAAATCCTGTTACACTCATTACTACACTTATAAATACCGCAACTATCTTTTTGGAAAGCTTTTGTGTCCTCTTCATCTCTTGTCAACTCCTTTTCCGTATTGCATTCTTTACATTAACTATGCCTTGTATGAATATAGTTGGACCGATTGTTATACAACTACTCAATCTTATAATAACACATTTTTTTATAAAATACAAATAGAAATAGTAATGTCTATTTTAGATAATTCGTACAACATTTCTACAATCTGTTACATCTTAATAGCATAATAAAACGTCCCGTTCTATACCATTTCTTGGAGTATAAAACGAGACGTTTTTATTTTTTATATTTTAGTGTTTATGCTGATACAATATACTTATTTTGTATTAGCCCTCATAATTCTCTCCTGTACGGCCATTTGTCTTAGCCTTTATTGTATAACGGAGAATTGTGAGTGCATCAGATGCTGTTGCCTTGCCATCGTTGTTTACATCTGCAACCTTAACTGATATATCATCTAAATCAGCTAGCTTGAGAGCATATCTCTGGAGAAGCAAGCTATCTCTTGCTGTTACCTTTCCATCACCGTCAACGTCACCATATACTCTCTTTGGTTTCTCTGGATCTGGAGTATCCGGTTTAGTCGGATCAGGTGTATCTGTCTTTTCGCCTGTCGCAGGAATATCATCAACATCCTTTTTCTGACTTGCAAATGCAGGATTCTCAAATGATGCTGTATAAGTTGTTGTTCCGTTAGTATCAGCGGTTGCAGGTGTCTTAACCTCACTTGTTACAGTAGCTTCTTCTGTAAGTACATGTGTGCTGTCATTTGCACATACTACTGTTGCTGTACAGGTCTTTCCATCCTCTGACCATGTGTATGCAGCTTCACCGTACTTATGACCTGTTGCAGGAATATCCTCTACATCCTTAGTCTGCTGTGTGAATGGTCTGAGCTTGAATACTGCTGTGTATGTTGTTGTTCCATTCTCTTCGCAGGTTGCTGCTTTCTTAACGTTGCTTGTAACCTCAGCTATCTCTGTAAGAACGTGATCTTTATCATTCTTGCATACTGCTGTTGCTGTACAGGTCTTTCCGTCTGCTGACCATGTGTATGTAGGCTCTCCATAATCATGATTGATCTTCTGGATAGCTTCAACTTCCTTAGTCTGCTGCTTAAACGGTCTGAACTTAAATGTTGCTGTGTAAGTTATTTTGCCCATTGTATCACAAGTAGGCTCAGCTGTTACTACACTTGTAATATCCGCTGCCTCAGTAAGTACATGATTCTTGTCATTCTCGCATACTGCTGTTGCAATACAAGTCTTTCCGTCCTCTGACCATTTATATGTTGGTTTTCCGTACTTATGTCCTATTGCTGCTATGTCTTCTACATCCTTTGTCTGCTTAGCGAACTGCTTATTTTTGAACGTTGCTGTGTATGATGTTGTTCCCTTTGTATCGCATGTTGCAGGAGTCTTTACTACACTT
>ONAH01000192.1 GCA_900315715.1 uncultured Eubacteriales bacterium | reverse complement strand
TCGTTTTTGAGGTGTCCGTATCGGAGTTTCTCGTTTTTGAGGTGTCCGTATCGGAGTTTCTCGTTTTTGAGGTGTCCGTATCCGAACTTCTTGGTTTAGAGGGATCGCTGTCCGGGTTTCTGCGATTATCGGAATTTGTATCGGAGCGAGAGATTTGGTCTGTATTTGTGTCCTTAGTAGCTGTATCAGCGTTAATATCGGAATCTGAAGATTTATTGTTTTGCTTCGAGCTTGTAGTATTATTGGAAGAAGTGTTTTTTCTGCTCGATGTTGTATTGTTGTCGCTGTCCATATGGGACGAATTTGAGGAACTGATGTTTTTAGATGAATTGAAATAATAAATGCTGTCTGTATCTGTTTCACTTACAGAGAATGTATCGGTATCGGAAACCGCTTCTGAGGGATAGGCAACAGGAGGTACATCAATGGTATTGTTCCCGAAGAAAACAGCACCTGCAATAATAAGAGAGAGTACACATACAGGTGAGCCTACATAGACAGCTTTTCTGATAGCCATATCTCTGTTACGTTTTTTTTCAAGATAGGCGTCACGTATCATAAAAACGGAGTCTGCCATTTCTTTAGAACTCTTCATATTGAAATCCTGCCTTTTCCAGTTTGGTTTTTAGTGACTGTTTAGCTCTGTAAATGAGGTCGCCGACTTGCTTTTTAGATTTATGCATAATTTTGGCTATATTTTCGGTGTCGAACTGCTCAAAATACATTAGATAGAGAACCTGCGAATATTCCGGTTTAAGCGACCTAATAGCTTTATGGAGTTCGATATTCTGTTCGGTTTCGATGTATTCAGATTCGATATCGTTTTCCGAGGAAAGTTCAGAGTAATCCTCAACGGGCTTATCTGAAAATTTTGAGCGATATCTTTTGAGATGGTTCAAAGCACAGTTGCGGGCAATAGCATAAAGCCAAGTTTTAAAAGACGATTTGCCGTTAAATTTAGGTTTTTTAACAGCAAGTTTAACAAATGTGTCCTGAATAATCTCTTCAGTTTCTGAAACATCGCTTATAATACTGTTTATGTAGAGCGTAAGTCCACTATAATTTGCGTCAATAATTTCTCTTAAACCATTATCATCACCATCAAGGAAACGGCGGTAGCGACCCGCATCGTTATCCATCAGATTACCTCCTTGTATAGACTGCAAATTTGCCTTCTGTAAGTTAGACACACAAGCAGAAGATTTTTCGCAGTATATTTTTAGATTTTAAAAAAGTTTTTGTTGAAAAAACAACCTGTTTGCGTTATCATGAATATAACTATTATTATAACGGAAAAAGTATAAAACTGCCATACTTTTTTTCGAAATTACAAAAAAAGTATTAAATAATGATAAATAAGAGGTAATTATCAGATGAATATACGACGAATTATTTCTGCAACAATATGTATTATGCTTATATTTACTGCTTGCGGTACAAAGGCAGCAGAAGAGAAAACAATAGACAATACAATAGACAATACAAATGATATACCAATAAAGGTAACGGAAGAAAAACCATCCGAGTCTTTCCTCCAAACCCTGGATATTCACAGCAAGACGGAATCTGAAAAGAGTGAAACAAGCAGTAAAACAATAAGTGATACAAAGGAACGGACAAGATCGGACTACGGCAAAGCAAGCAGCAGTAATAAAGCGGTATCCTCAAAGCCAAGCGAAACAGAAGATAAAGATACAACATCTGACGAAAGTGTATATCCGGAAGAAGATACGGCAAACGAAGAAACAGTTACAGAACAGGAATCCGAGAAGTATGCGGCAGGATTATACTGTATAGAGGACGGGAAGTATCTGTACGAAGAGAGGACAGCAGAAAAATTCGCTCCGGCAAGCCTGACAAAGCTTCTAACCGCATCGGTAGCATTGAAATATCTTTCGGAAGAAGAAATAATAGAAGTAGGAACGGAGCAGAACTTAGTAAACTACGGATCAAGTGTGTGTTATATAAACATTGGAAACAGAATGACAGTAAGAGAGTTATTGTATGGAATGTTGCTTTCGTCGGGAAACGACGCAGCATACACAGCAGCGGTATGTACGGCAAGGAAAGCGGTCCCTGAAGCTCAGTTAGATGACAATCAGGCGGTAGAGAAATTTTGCGAGATGATGAATGATTTTGCACAGAGTATAGGAATGGAGAACAGTCATTTTGTAACACCGGACGGTTGGGACAACGCTGAGCAGTATACGACTGTATCAGACCTTGTAAAACTAAGCGAATATGTAATGACAGTACCGCTATTGAGGGAGATAACGGGAACATATCAGCACTATGCAGAGTTTGAAACAGGGGAGAGCATGACGTGGACAAATACAAACCGTTTGCTTGATCCGAACGATGAGTATTATAGAGAGAATGCAGTTGGACTGAAAACAGGTACAACAGCAAACGCAGGTTGTTGTCTTGCAGCGGCATTTACTGAGGGTGAGAGAACATATATTTCGGTAGTATTGGGCTGTAATGACACAAATGAGAGATATAACCGTACGGTAAAGATGATAGAGGAATACAACGTACAGTAAAACGAAACAACGGCAGTATCACAAATTAGTGATCTGCCGTTTATTTGTGAGGATAAAAAGAAAATTCGGCTCAAACACAGAGTTTAAGCCGAAATC
>ONAH01000050.1 GCA_900315715.1 uncultured Eubacteriales bacterium | reverse complement strand
GGAGATACTTCCTCTGCTACGGTTTCGGTACAGCAACCAACTCCTACTCCTCAACCAAAACAAGATACTCCTAAAGCACCAATTGATGATCCGGTTGCCAGAAGAGCAAATGTTAAAATGGTTAGTTTCCTTAGCGACAGATCAAATGACAGTTTTGCAGAAATTACAGGGGTTGAAAAAATCTCTGAAAATCAATCTGTTAATGCATCTTCTCCTTATGGAATGCACAGAGAAGAAGATGACGGTATGTTCTTCGCTACACGTTCAAATAATACAAGCTTTACACAACAAGCAACTGCTCAATCTCAACAACAAAAACCACAGGCACAACATACTAAACCTGCTTCTCAAACAACTAAGTCACAAAGCTATAACTTAGATAACTTTGCAGCATCTCAGCCAAAACAAAAACCTAAAAAGAAAGAAGTTTCTTCTGAGATATGCAAAAACGGTACTCCTGCTCAAAGAAAGTACGTTGAAGCTTCTGAGTTCGATGAATGGACTTGCCCACAATGCGGTAAAACAAATCAGGAATATGTTGGAGTATGTGCTTGCGGTAGACGTAAACCAAGACCACGCAAAAGTTAATTATATCATGCTTTTTACAGCGGTACCTTGATCGGTATCGCTGTTGGTTTTTTGTATATTAAAGAGCAGACACACATTTATGCCTGCTCTTTCCTTTATGATAATTATTATCTTGAAGCGTTACCGCCTGATCTTCTCTTTCTGCGTTTTTTATCTTTCATACGCTTGTTTTTGTTCTTCTTTTTATTATACGCAACAGTTAGAATAATGTAGATTATCAACAATACTACCACTATACATACTGCCACTATCATACCACGTGACTTTAGTATCTTTCTTGCATACTCCATATAATACAGAATATTGCTTCGTTCTACCGTTTCTGATGCTATAAGATTTACCGTTGTTAATTCCTGATTTGCGTAGCTTATTGTTGCTGTTCCTATAACATCGCCCTCTACAACCGGTGCTACTACACTGTCAGGTATGCTTGTTGATATATCTATACTTGTACTCTCTACGTCTTTGGGAAGTATCGCGGAAAAAGAACCCTGCGGAATTAGTAATAGCTTATCTTGATTCCATGCAAGTTCTATCGAAATTTCACATACCGGTGTCTGTTCGTCTATAACACTTTTCAGCTCAAGGTTTTCAAATGCCCAGTTGTACAGTGTGATTGTGTCTTTCATAGCACCGTTTGTTTCTATCTCTTTGCCGTTCTTGTCAACACAAGGCGATCCCAGTACTACCGCCATATATGTATAACCATTATGGCTTGCTGTTGATACCAGACAATAACCCGCTTCATCAGTTGTACCAGTTTTTATTCCCTTTGCATATGGATAATAGAAATCTCCTCCGCGTGTTTCATCAATTAATAAGTTTGTCGTTATTAGCGGATATTCTTTCTCTTTATCTACCGATAAATATCCTGTTGTTGTGTTCGTTATTTCGTTGAAATCGGGCAGTGTAAGTGCATATCTTGACATCAATGCAAGATCTTGCGCAGTAGTAAAGTGATCTTCATCATGTAATCCGTGCGGGTTCATAAAGTGCGTATTTGTACAACCCAACTCTTCTGCCTTTTCGTTCATTAAATCTACAAACTTCTGTATTGATCCGTTACCTATGTAGTCCGCAAGCACCATTGCCGCATCGTTACCCGACTTTACCATTAGCGCCACAAGTAGATCATACACTGTTACCTCTTTATCCACAAAATACTGCAATCCTGCGGTAGAGCTTCCTGTTCCGTAAAGCTTGTCAAGCACATCCTGCTTAATCTGGACTTTTGTACCCTTTAAATCATCTACCTGATCAACCGTAACTATATATGTCATTATTTTTGTTGTAGATGCAGGATACACCTTCTTGTCCGAATTTATATCAACTACAACTGTATCTGTATCCATATTTAGCAGATAGACCGTACTTGCAGAAAGATTCTCATTTACCGAAAATGTTGCACAATCTGCCGTTACTACACAACATGATATCATAATTATTAACGATAACACTATTGCAGCTGCTCTTTTTATTGTCATTATATCTCCTCTTTTCTTTTCTATAATATCATTTTCAGTTTAATTGCTGTCCAACATTATTAAACAACATTCTGACTTCTGCCCTTAATCCCTTGAGCAGCATATTCTCTTTATTATTATATTCGTCCATTAAACTCTTAGCCGCCTCTTGCGCGTCATGCAATATTCCTACATTCTCCGCAAGATCAGCTATCTTCAGTTCCGGAAGTCCGTGCTGGCGTGACCCAAAGAAATCTCCCGGTCCTCTCAGCTTTAAATCCTCATCTGCAATAGCAAAACCGTCATTCGTCTTGCATAGAGCTTTTAATCTCCGCCTTGCGTCCTGTCCCTTCGAATTAGACACAAGAATACAGTATGACTTATACTCTCCTCTACCCACACGTCCTCTCAACTGATGTAGCTGTGATAAACCAAATCTATCTGCATTTTCAATCATCATTATCACGGCATTAGGTACGTTTACTCCTACCTCTATTACCGTTGTAGATACAAGAACGTCTACTTCTCCATTAACAAATCTTTGCATAACGTCGTCTTTTGCTGATGCTTTCATCTTGCCGTGCAATACCTCAACTCTATAATCTCTAAAACTGCCGTTTTTCAGATCTTCTGCATATTCTACTGCACTTATTAGCCCTGTTTCGTTATTTTCAACTGCCGGGCATACTATATAGCACTGTCTGCCCTCTTTTATATTCTTAATCAAAAAATTATATGCTCTCTGCCGGATTGAGTCATCTATAAGCATTGTATCAACGGTCTGTCTGCCGGGGGGAAGTTCGTCAATTATCGACAAATCAAGATCTCCGTATATCATAAGCGCAAGAGTTCGTGGAATTGGTGTTGCTGACATTACCAGCAAATGTGGATTCTTTCCTTTTGCAAGAAGATCTGACCTCTGACGTACTCCAAAACGGTGCTGTTCGTCTGTAATTACTAAACCTAATGATGAAAACTCAACATTATCCGATATCAATGAGTGCGTTCCGACAATAAAGTCTATCTCCCCTTTTGATAGCTTTTCCAACACAATTCTCTTTTGTTTTGCCGTCATTGAGCCTGTTAACAATTCTATTCGTACATCTGTATCTCCGAAAAGCTTTGCAAATGTTTCGTAATGTTGAGAGGCAAGAATCTCTGTTGGTGCCATCATCGCTGCCTGATATCCCTCTTTTACACACGAATACGCACATGCTGCCGCTACCATTGTTTTTCCCGATCCAACATCACCTTGAACAAGTCTGTTCATTGCGGTTTGTTTGTTTATCATATCATCTATGCAATCGTTTATTGCTCTGCTCTGTGCGTTTGTTAATTTGTATGGAAGTAGTTTCACAAACTCATCGGTATGATTGGCTTTGAGAACAACTTCTGATTTTTTCTTTGCAACAGTTTTCATAGCTGTCAAGCCCATTACAAGTACAAGTAGTTCTTCAAATATTAACCTTCGTCTTGCCCTCTCTACATCTTCCATACATTTTGGAAAATGTATTTTTGTAAGAGCTGTTTTTAATCCTGCAAGATCGTACTTATACCTTATATAATCGGGTATTGGATCTACTATCACCTCTGGGAGCATACCTATCGCTTGTTTTACTGAAGCTTCTATCTGCTTTGTAGTTAATCCTGCTACCTGACTGTATATCGGGTGTATTACTTCTCCCACAGACGGTTTGGCGAATATAGGACTGACCATTTCCTTATATCCTGTACCGCCAGTCACTTTCCCGTAAAACAGGTACTCCTCACCCGTTTTAATCATTGAACTTATATATCTGTTATTGAAGAAAGTTAGCTTGATATATGCAGAGTCGTCATATGCTCTTGTTGTCGCAAGAAGCCTGCCTCCAGAAATACGTGTTTCAGAAACAGGTTGCAGCACAGTTGCCTTTATACACACTGTTTCTCCGATTTCCGCATCCTCTATCAAGCAAGGTTTACTCCAATCTTCATACGTTCTTGGATAAAAACGCACAAGGGCACCGACAGTGTCAATGCCCAGCTTTCTGTATAGCTGACCTTTCTTACTGCCGATGCCATTCAAATGTTCTATTGGAATCTCAAAAAGTGAAGCCAATTAAATCAACCTTTATTCAACCGAAATAATAAAATAGTACACGGGCTGACCGCCGTTTACATAAGAGATATCTACATTATCTCCGTACTTAGCTGTAAGTATTTCTACTACCTCGTTAGATTGCTCTTCTGTTACGCCCTCACCGCTGATTACAGTTATGAATGATGTCTCCTTAGATACAAGCTTCTTTGTAACCTTTACAGCAGCTTTAACAATATCCTTTTCGGTTATTGTAAGTTTACCGTTTTCAAGAGCAATTATTTCATTTTCTTTGATCTTATGAAGTCCTACTCCAAAATCAGAATCTCTTGCAGCAAACGTTACAAGACCTGTCTGAACATTGCTGTATGATCTGCTGACAATTTCTATTGCTTCTTCGGCGTTTTCACAGTCAGGATCGTACGCAAGAAGTGCAGATATTCCCTGCGGTATTGTCTTTGTAGGAATTACTATTACATCTCTGTCCTCTGCTAGCGGAACTGCCTGCTCAGCTGCCATGATTATATTCTTATTATTCGGCAGAACTACAACCTTCTTTGCCGGTGTTGCCATTACTGCTTTGAATATATCCTCAGTGCTGGGGTTCATTGACTGACCGCCGCTTACTACATTTGCACACCCACAGTCTTTGAAAAGCTCTACAAGTCCTTCTCCGGCTGCTACTGCTACAAAGCCAATTTCTTCAACAGGCTCTGCGACTGTGATTTCGTTTATGCGTTCTTCCTCTGATTTCTTCTTTGCCTGTTCCTCTGCCTCTTGTGCCTTCTTATGCTGTTCTTTCATGTTCTCTACTTTTACTGTAAGAAGCGAACCATACTCTAAACCTGCCTGAAGTGCATTTCCGGGATTCTCTGTATGTACATGAACCTTTATTATTTCTTCGTCATCAACTACAACAACACAATCACCAATAGTCTGTAAGAAGCTTCTGAGTTCCTGTGTATCGGTGTGAATATCAGGATCTCTTCCAACAATGAATTCTGTACAATAAGTATATCTTATATCATCATCAAACTGCGCTGCTGCTGCTCTGAAATAATCTTCATTTTCGTCATTTGCATTTGCTGCAGCGTCTATAAACTCTATTATCTCTCCGTCCTTAAATACAGAAAGCATTCCCTCAAAGATTGTGCATAGTCCTTTACCGCCTGCATCAACTACATTTGCTTTCTTGAGTACAGGAAGCATTTCCGGAGTAAGTGCAAGTGCATCATTTGCCGCTTTTACTACTGCTTCCCAAACTATTACCGGATCATTTTGTGTTGCAGCCAGCTCATTACCTGCCTCATAAGCCATTCTTGCTACGGTTAAAATTGTTCCCTCTGTCGGCTTCATTACTGCCTTATATGCTGCTTCTACACCTTTTCCAAGAGCTTCTGTAAGGTCTTTTCCATCTGCTTCCTCTTTGCCCTGAAGTCCTATTGAAAATCCTCTGAATATCAGAGATAGTATTACACCTGAGTTTCCTCTTGCTCCTCTGAGCATCGCTGAAGCAACCTTTTTCGCTACTGTTGCAACGTCATCTGTGTCAAATGTTTCCAGCATATTTGCAGCTGCACTGATTGTCATTGACATATTTGTTCCTGTATCTCCGTCGGGTACAGGGAATATGTTGAGATCATCAATCGCTGACTTCTTTAAACAAATGTTATTAGAGCCTGAGATAATTGCATTTTTTAAACATTTAGCACTTATCATTGTTGATACACTTCCCATCATATATTTAAGTTAATTAACTTTAATTGTTTCTTTTTTTATTATACCACAAAGCGTATGCAAATTCAAATGAACATATTATAAACTTTGTGTATTAATATTCTTCTTCGTCGTCGTAACTGTAATCTTCTTCGTATAACTCTTCGTTTGAGTAATAGACCTCTTCCGTATCTTCAATTTCCGAACTTTCACTTTCTGTATCTTCGGTTGTTGTATTCTCAGATTCGTTCTTTAATTCTTCTTTATCAGTATCGCTTGACGAATCCTCAGATACATGCGCTATCTCTCTCTTTGACGACGGAGACTGCTGTTTCTTCTCAAAGGAACTATATGCATCCGTATCCTCCAGGTAATCAAGTTTTTCAACCATATACTTAGTACTGCCTAAAAACTCATGTTCTGCGTCCTCATCTGTCGGAAAATTCTTTATCGAATACGCATGTGCGTTGTTTAGTGTTGTATCTTCATAATATAGATTATTCTTTATATCAACACTTCCTGCATCAAGGCTTGCCGATATATATATTTCTCCTACCAGTGTATCTCCGGGTTTTACAAAACCTAATCCACCTGACTCCACACATACAAACGTTCCTTTTACTTTATATAACGCCGTAAAAATATTATCGCTGTACTGTAAAGAATTTAGCGAATAGTAGCATCTTACAGGTTCATACTCAAACGTAGCTTTAAAATTCGATAAAACAAAGTCGTTTTTTATACGCATTACATCGGTTACCTTCTTCTTCTTGATAACCTTTGAACCGTTCTCGTCCCTTGACTCTACATCTGTATATTCGTCTTTATCGCTTTCTTCTTCCAATACAGGTTCTTCGTTGTCTGCGTTCTCATCTTCTCCGACTGCTGCACTGTCTGTATCGCTATCTGTATTTTCGTCATATTCTTCGTCTGTATCATCTCCGAAGAACCAGTCAAAAGATTTATATGCAGTTTCTGTTCCCTCAACATATTCTTTTGCCATGTAGTGCATTTTTGCTGTCACTGTATCATATGACACGCCCATCATTGTTTTAACATATTTTGACAATCCGACTACCGTATATTTCTTTACGTTCTCATTGAAAACATAGCCGTTTCTTTCTGCAACCTCTGCATTATACTCAGCACGAACTACAACTTTATCGCCGTTTGAAAGGTCGTGGTTATCACAGTAGAATGTTACATTGTCAATTATATACTGAATACAGTTCGACTTGTCAAGCTGTACCGAACCATATGGTGCAACACCGTTGAACTTTACTCCAAGTCCTTCAAACGGACTCATCTCTACCTTATCCTCTAGACCTTCTATTGTATATTCAAATGAACTATCTACAAATTTCAGATCAAGTGCCCTTGCAAGACTTTCATCATATGTTACATTTATCGTTACTACATCGCCGTTTGAGAAATATGAGTCCTCGTCGCTTTTTCCTTCGTAATCAAACTGAAACGTTTCCGCAAAGCGAAGTACAGCCGTTTTATCTTTTTTTCCGTCTGCGTACAACTTGTTTATTTCAAGATCGTCAACCTTTATATCAAGTCTGCCGTGTTCTGTGTAGCCTATTACCGTTACATTTGCGAAATCCTTTACAGAATACTCTACTGTTCCGCACGCAGCAAACAGCACAAGTGACGAAAAACAAATTATCATTATCATAATTTTGCTGATGAGCTTCATAGGTTGCCCTCCAATTTCCTTCTTTACAAATCGGCATAATTATACACTTTAAATTGTATTATAACACATCAAAATCGATTTTTCAATAATATATATTTTTTTTTACATTTTGAAGAAAATATACATTTCACCGAACACTTTTATATTCTTATTGCCAAAAAAGACACCGGTTATCCGATGTCTTTTCTATTTCAGCTTATTATTTCAAGAATCTTTGCTTCCGCAGCAGATGCATCTGCCTTTCCACGGCTCTCCTTCATTACAAAGCCAACCATTGACTTGAGCGCCTTTACCTTTCCCGCCTTGTAATCAGCAACAGCTTTCGGATTTGCCTCCACAGCTTTCTTGCACAACTCTGCAAGGGTTCCCTCGTCCATTCCTGCCATATCGCTCTCCGATATAAACTCTGTTACAGACTTACCTGTATCAAGCATTTTCTCCAAAGTGGATTTTGCAAGATTATTCTTCACCTTGCCTTCATCAATAAGCTTTACAAGCTCTTTGAGCTGCTGTGCTGTTATTGCAATATCAAACTTCTCCTTGTCGTCCTCAGTTTCAAGTCTGCGGAATATCTGACCTATTATAAAGTTTGAAACGGTTTTCGGTGTTTTTACACCATCTGACGCCTCCTCAAAAAACTCTGCTATACGTCTGTACTTTGAGATGTTCTGAGCGTCCTTCTCATTCATGCCGAACTCTTTTACATACCTCTCTGCCTTTTGGAACGGCAATTCAGGTATCTGCTTTCTCAACTCGTCGATCTCTTCGTCTGTAACACTTATCGTTACAAGATCGGGATCTCTGAAATATCGGTAGTCGTTTGCGTCCTCCTTGCCTCTCATCGACGATGTTGTATTTGAAACATCATCATAGCGCAACGTCTGCTGTTCAACCTGACCGCCCGACTCTATTAAATCTACCTGTCTTTGGAACTCATACTCCATCGCTCTGCCTATGAATGTAATGGAGTTCATATTCTTTATCTCCGTTCTTGTGCCAAGTTTATCGCTGCCCTCCGGACGTACGGAAATATTTACGTCACAGCGCATACTTCCTTCCTGCATTTTACAGTCTGATATGCCTATGAAACGCATTATCTGCTGGAGCTTCTCAACATACTCCTTTGCCTCCTCAACCGAACGAATATCCGGTTCGGAAACTATCTCTATCAGCGGTACGCCGCCTCTGTTATAGTCAACGTATGTATCGCCTCTCTTGTGGATCAGCTTTCCCGCGTCTTCTTCAATATGTATTCTTGTCAGTCGAATTTTCTTTCCGCTGCTTAATTGTACATATCCATGTTCGCAGAGCGGTTTATCATACTGTGAAATCTGGTATGCCTTCGGAAGATCGGGATAGCAGTAATTCTTTCTGTCCATCTTTGAAATATTTGCTATCTCGCAGTTTGTTGCTAATCCTGCCATTATTGCATACTTTATTACCTGCTTGTTAAGCTTCGGGAGTGTTCCCGGCAATCCTATACATATCGGGCAGCAATGTGTGTTCGGATCACCGCCAAACTGTGTTGTGCAGGAACAGAAAATCTTTGTATTCGTTGCAAGCTCAATATGTGTTTCAAAGCCTGCGACCATCTCGTATTTCATTATCTTCCCTCCTTACAGCTTTACGCCATATTCAGAAGCCTTGAATACCTCTGAACCAACAGCATTTTCATACTGCCATGCGGCATTTAGTATTGTACTCTCACAGAATGTATTTCCGATAAGCTGCATTCCTATCGGCAGTCCGTTCTCTGAAAATCCACAGGGAATACTTACACCGGGCAATCCTGCGATGTTTACCGGAACTGTACAAATATCTGTTAAATATGTTTCTATCGGATCGCTTATTGCGTTGCCCTTTTCAAATGCAGTCATCGGTACTGTCGGTGCAAGAATTACATCGCAGCTTTTGAAAGCATTCTTAAACGCATTCACAATTGAGCCTCTGAGGTTCTGAGCTTTCTTATAATATGCGTCATAATAGCCTGCACTCAGAACATATGTACCAAGCATTATACGTCTTTTTACTTCATCTCCAAAGCCTTCGCTTCTTGTCTTGCATATCATCTCGTTTACGTCTTTATATGCGTCCGTACGGTAGCCGTATCGTATACCGTCGTATCGGCCTAAATTCGATGATGCTTCTGCGCATGCAAGAATATAGTAAACGGGCAATGCATATTTTAGTGCAGGAAGATTAAAATACACTATCTCTGCACCAAGCGACTTGTAAACCTCACACGCTTTCTCTATACATACTCTTACATCATCGCGTACACCCTCAAGGTATTCTCTTGCTATACCTATCTTCATACCCTTGATATCATTCTTAAGAGTATCCATTGTCGGAGCGCCTTTTCTGCCCTGACTTGTGGAGTCCATTTTATCATATCCTGAGATAGCGTCATAAACTATCGCTGAGTCTTCAACAGTCGTTGTAATCGGACCTATCTGGTCAAAACTTGACGCATATGCGATCAATCCGAATCTTGATACTGCACCGTATGTCGGCTTCAGTCCTACTATTCCGCAAAAACTTGCTGGCTGTCTGATGGATCCGCCTGTATCTGAACCCAGTCCGTAAACAGCTATGTTTCCTCCAACAGCAGACGCTACACCGCCTGAACTTCCGCCTGCAACGTGGTTTATATTATGCGGGTTTGACGCTCCTCCATAGTATGATGTTTCGCTTGATGATCCCATCGCAAATTCGTCCATATTTGTTTTTCCTAGAAGTACCGCGCCCTGTGCCTGTAATGTTTCCCATACAGTTGCATTGTATATCGGCTTATAGCCCTCCAGTATCTTTGAACAGCATGTGGTTTCTATTCCTTTCGTGGAAATATTGTCCTTTAAGGTCATCGGTATTCCCTCAAGCTGAGATATCTCCTCACCACGGCTGAGCTTTTCATCAACCTTTTTTGCAGCTTCTATTGCTGCTTCTGCAGTTACTGTTACATATGCGTTCAGATCTTTATTTGAAGTATCTATTCCTGCAAGATACTTTTCTGTAAGCTCCTGACAGGTTATCTCCCTGTTTTTGAGCATATTGCTGTAATGTCTGATTTTGCTTTCCATAATTTACACCCTCTTGCGGACAAGGAAATGTCCCTCATCTATATCATTTGCATTTCTGAGGATTTCCTCTCTGTCGTATGACGGTACTACCTCATCTTCTCTGAATGCGTTTGAGAGATTATTTATATTATCAAACTCTACGCCCTCCTCGGACGCATTGTTTATTGTATCGGCAAACTTTATTATATCGTCCATAGCCTTTGTCATTGCGTCTAATTCCTCTTCGGGAATATATAGCTTTGACAATCTTGCTATCGCTATTACGTCTTCATGCGTAACCATACTGATCTTCCTTTCAGAAATATACGGATATCGGGGAAAGAAGCATTCTCCGCTTCTCCCCCGAATATGTTTGCTGCAATTATCTCAGCTTAATGTGTACTTCTCTGAGCTGCTGCTCTGTTACCTCTCCGGGCGAACCCAAGAGCAGATCTTGTGCGTTGCTGTTCATCGGGAATGCTATTACCTCACGGATGTTTTCTTCTCCTGTAAGAAGCATTATCATTCTATCCACGCCAGGTGCCATACCTGCATGTGGTGGTGCACCATACTTAAACGCACTGTAAAGCGCTGAGAACTTAGCTTTCAGATCGTCCTCTGTATATCCTGCTATATCAAACGCTTTTACCATTATATCAACATCGTGATTTCTTACTGCACCTGAGGATAACTCTACTCCGTTGCATACTATATCATACTGATATGCAAGAATATCAACCGGATTCATCGTATTGAGTGCTTCAAGACCACCCTGCGGCATTGAGAATGGATTATGTGTAAAGATGATATTTCCGCTGTCCTCATCATACTCATACATCGGAAAATCAACTATAAAGCACATCTCAAACTTGCTTTCATCTATTATTCCAAGTCTTGAGGCAACCTCTGTTCTGATCTGACCTGCAAGCTTAGGTGCTAACTCTGCACTGTCTGCTATAAAGTAACATACTGCACCCGGCTTCAAACCTGTTCTCTCTATGAGTGCCTTTTTGTCTTCGGCAGGCAGGAACTTATCAATAGGACCGTCAAATGTCATATCGTCCTTAACCTTTACATAACCCAAGCCTTTCATTCCTATGGAGAGCGCAAATTCTTCCATCTTCTTAAACCAGCTCTTTGACTGACCTGCACAGTCGGGTACGTTGATTGCACGAACTGTTTTTCCTCTGAACGGACCAAAATCTGTTTCAACAAACATATCGCTTATATCTGTAATTACAAGCGGATTTCTTAAATCAGGCTTATCTGTTCCGTACTTTATCATAGCCTCTTTATATGGTATTCTCTTAAACGGCGGCTTGCTGACCTCTTTATCACTGAACTTTGTAAACGTATTATAGAGTACCTGTTCGGCAGTTGCGAATACGTCCTCCTGTGTTGCAAACGCCATCTCAAAATCAAGCTGATAGAACTCTCCCGGAGATCTGTCTGCTCTTGCGTCCTCATCACGGAAACATGGTGCTATCTGGAAATATTTATCAAATCCTGATACCATTAGGAGCTGTTTGAATATCTGTGGAGCCTGCGGGAGAGCATAGAACTTACCCTTATGCTTACGGCTTGGAATCAGATAATCTCTTGCACCCTCCGGTGAAGATGTCGATAGTATCGGTGTAGAGATCTCAAGGAAGCCCATTTCGTTCATTTGCTCACGAAGATATGAAACAATCTTACTTCTGAGAACTATATTATCGTGATTTTTCTTATTTCTGAGATCAAGGTAGCGATACTTGAGTCTTACCTCTTCCTTAACTTCCTTAGACGTAGCAACTTCAAAAGGAAGATTTGTCTGCGATTTTCCAAGCACTGTGAGGCTGTCTGTGTGTACCTCAACCATTCCTGTCGCAATCTTCGGGTTAATCGTCTCTTCGTCACGCTTTACTACCTTACCCGAAACTGTTACAGTACACTCCTTATTTACATTCTCAAGGAGCTTGTCGTCATGTACTACAACCTGAACTACTCCGTAATGGTCACGAATATCCAGGAAAAGTACTCCGCCGTGGTCTCTGATATTCTCCACCCAGCCTGCAACTCTGACATCTTTACCAATGTCACTTTCTCTTAATTCTCCGCAGTTATGTGTGCGGTATATGTTTTCTCTTGTCATATATTACTACCCTTTCTCGTAAGATAAGAATTGCATTGTTATCGCAATTATGGTCACCAAAACAACGCAGTAACCCAACAGTAATACTAATTATACCATTTTTTAGGTTTGTTATCAAGATTTTTTTATCAGAAGTTAGGCTTATTTAAAAAATTTCTTTAAATATTTTCTGTTTTTACTATATGATATTCTTAAATTTCCATATCAACTCAAGTGCAAAGCCTTTTTAAGATACTGCCCTGTGTAGGATTCTTCATAGGCGGATACTTCCTCAGGCGTTCCTGTAACTACCACTGTTCCGCCTGCGTCACCGCCCTCAGGGCCTAAGTCTATTATATAATCGGCTGTCTTTATAAAATCCATATTGTGCTCAATTGTTACTACTGTATTTCCGCCTTCTACAAGCTTTTGCAGTACATCTATCAGTATATGCACATCGGCTATATGAAGTCCTGTTGTCGGTTCGTCAAGTATATATATTGTTTTTCCCGTTGGGCGTTTTGATAGTTCCGTTGCAAGCTTTATTCTCTGTGCCTCACCACCGGACAACGTTGTTGCAGGCTGTCCCAGCTTAATGTATCCTAATCCTACTTCTTTGAGCGTACTTATCTTGCGTTCTATCTTTGGAATATTCTTAAAAAACTCCAGCGCTTCGTCAACGGTCATCTCTAGTACGTCATAGATGTTTTTACCCTTATATTTTACCTCAAGTGTTTCTCTGTTATAGCGTTTTCCTTTGCAGACTTCACATGGTACATACACGTCGGGCAAAAAGTGCATTTCTATCTTTAATATTCCGTCGCCTTCACACGACTCACAGCGTCCTCCCCTTACATTAAAAGAGAACCTTCCCGACTTGTATCCTCTGATTTTTGCGTCGTTTGTCGTTGCAAACAGCTCTCTTATATCTGTAAATACTCCTGTATATGTTGCAGGGTTTGACCTTGGAGTTCTGCCAATTGGTGACTGGTCTATATTTATTACCTTATCAAGATGTTCCATTCCTGTTATTGCTTTGTGCTTTCCGGCTCTTGTTTTTGCACGGTTAAGATTTCGTGCAAGGTGCTTATATAGTATCTCGTTTATCAGTGAGGATTTTCCCGATCCGGATACTCCCGTAACACACACAAATGTTCCAAGAGGTATCGTTACATCTATATTCTTGAGGTTATTCTCCGTTGCACCCTTTATTGTCAGGTGATTTCCGCTGCCCGTTCTTCGTGTTTGAGGTACCTCTACACATTTCTTTCCGGACAAATACTGCCCTGTAACCGAACGTTGACACTTCTTTATCTTGTCAATATCTCCTATACAAACAAGTTCACCGCCGTTTACTCCCGCACCGGGGCCTATATCAACTATACAATCTGCCGCATACATCGTATCTTCATCGTGTTCTACGACTATTACGGTATTTCCCATGTCACGCAAGCGTTTTAGGGTTCCTATTAGCTTATCGTTGTCACGCTGATGAAGTCCTATTGACGGCTCATCAAGTATATACAGCACTCCCATAAGCGATGATCCTATCTGCGTTGCAAGACGTATTCTCTGACTCTCTCCGCCCGATAACGTTCCGGATGAACGTGACAGCGTTAAATAATTCAGTCCGACGCTTTTGAGGAAGTTTAGCCTTGACCTGATTTCCTTTACTATTAGCTCACTTATCTTTTTGTCACGTTCCGACAGGTCAAGATTATCAAGAAACTCAATCGCTCCTATTACAGAAAAATCACAGAATTCGCTGATATTCAACCCGCCTACCGTTACCGACAAACTTTCCCTTGACAGACGTCTGCCACCGCATTCGTCGCATGGTATCGCACTCATAAATGCTTCCAGTTCCTCTTTTATCCAGTTGCTTTTTGTTTCTCTGAAACGTCTTTCAAGATTGTTGATTATTCCCTCAAACGGCACTTCATAAGTACCCTCTCCGTACTCGTTTTTTCTTACTATGGTCACTCTCTCTCCGTCTGTACCGTATAGTACCTTTTTCATAACATCTTTTGACAACTCTGATATCGGAACGTCCAAAGAAAATCCATACTTCTTTGAAAGTGACTCCATATACATCGACGCAATTGTCGATCCTTCCATTGCCCAACCGCTCGCTTTTATTCCGCCTTGTCGTATTGACTTGCTGTCATCAGGTATTACAAGCGACTCGTCTATTTTCATAAATACTCCCAGTCCGGTACACTTCTTACATGCACCAAAAGGATTGTTAAACGAAAACATTCTTGGTGAAAGGTCGTCTATGCTTATTCCATGATCGGGACATGAGTATTTTTGAGAATACAAATAATCCTTATCTCCTATTACGTTTACTATTGTTAATCCGTCTGATAATGCGGACGATGTTTCGATTGAGTCGGCAAGTCTGCTTTGCATACTTGGCTTTACAACAAGTCTGTCTATCACTACCTCTATATTATGCTTTTTGTTTTTCTCAAGCACTATATCATCATCAAGCGAATATACCTCTCCGTCCACTCGTACTCGTACATAACCGTCTTTTCGTGCTTTTTCAAGCACCTTAACGTGTTCTCCCTTTCTGCCTCTGACTACGGGTGAGAGTATCTGTATCTTTGCTCCCTCCTCAAAACTCATCACGCTGTCAACTATCTGATCTACGCTTTGCTGTTCGATAACTCTCCCGCATATCGGACAATGCGGTACACCTATTCTTGCATACAGAAGTCTGAGATAATCATATATTTCTGTAACCGTTCCAACAGTTGAACGGGGGTTTTGTGAGGTTGTTTTCTGGTCTATGGAAATTGCAGGGGATAATCCGTCTATGCTATCAACATCGGGCTTTTCAACCTGCCCCAAAAACATTCTCGCATACGACGACAGCGATTCTACATATCTTCTTCTGCCCTCTGCATATATCGTATCAAATGCAAGTGATGATTTTCCCGAACCCGATAAGCCTGTTATTACAACCAGCTTATCTCTTGGTATCGTTACATCTATGTTTTTTAGGTTATGCTCTCTCGCACCTTTTACTGTAATGTTCTTTTCTGACATATATGTCCTCCTTACAGCAAAATACTGCACCCGTAGATGCAGTATTTGTAGTTAATCTTTCTTGCTGTCATTCTTCTTCTTAAAAAATCCGCCTGATGATTTCTTTTTCTCTTTTTCTTTTTCCTTATCTTTCTTCTCCTCAGGCTTCTTTTCAATATAATCGTCCAAATCGTATTCTTTTTTCTCGTCATCTGTTTTGGACGTTTCCTCAGTTTCCTTCGGTTCGGGTTCTTTCTTCTCCTCAAACTTTGCCGGATCGTACTCACCCTTCATAATTGCAGTAAACTCTTCTCCGCTTAACTTCTCTTTTTCTAAGAGTATTTTTGCAACCTCATGAAGCTTATCTTTATGATCTGTGAGAATTTGAGTAACCTTCTCGTAGCCTTCCTGAACGATAGAATAAATCTCATCATCTATCTCTGAGGCCGTTTTCTCAGAGTAATTCTTGACATGGCCCATATCTCTGCCGATAAATACCTCGTTTGAGCTTTCGCCAAAAGTTATCGGACCAAGCTTCTTGCTCATGCCGTACTTTGTAATCATATTCCTTGCTATCTCGGTAGCACGTTCAATGTCGTTCGACGCTCCTGTTGACACATCTCCAAAGATCAGAGCCTCCGCAACACGTCCGCCAAGCAGAACAACTATTTCCTCTTTCATTTCCTTATAGGTATTATACATTTTATCTTCGCTAGGCAGCGACATTGTATATCCGCCTGCAAAGCCTCTCGGAATAATTGAAATCTGATGTACATCGTCCTGAGTTTCGCAGAAATAATGTGCTATTGCGTGACCTGTTTCGTGATATGCAGTTATCTTCTTATTCTTCTCGGTCATTACCTTTGAACGTTTCTCAGTACCTACCACAACCTTAACAGTAGCCTCTTCAACCTCTGTCATCGTGATAGCTTTCTTATCTTTTCTTGCTGCCAGAAGTGCTGCCTCGTTGAGTATATTTTCAAGGTCTGCACCTGTAAAGCCTGCTGTCTGAGCAGCTATTACCCTCAACTCAACATCAGGTGCAAGCGGCTTATTTCTTGCATGAACCTTGAGTATCTCTTCTCTTCCCTTAATGTCGGGGCTTCCTACTACAATCTGCCTGTCAAATCGTCCCGGACGCATAAGTGCCGGATCAAGTATATCCGGGCGGTTTGTTGCCGCAATCATTATTACACCTATATTTGCCTCAAAGCCGTCCATTTCAACTAGTAGCTGGTTTAGTGTTTGTTCTCTCTCGTCGTGACCGCCGCCAAGACCTGTACCTCTCTGACGTCCTACCGAATCAATTTCATCTATAAATATGATACACGGAGCGTTTTTCTTTGCCTGGTCAAAAAGATCACGAACTCTCGACGCACCCACACCTACGAACATCTCTACAAAGTCAGATCCCGAAATTGAGAAGAACGGTACTCCTGCTTCGCCTGCAACTGCTCTTGCAAGCAGAGTCTTTCCTGTTCCCGGAGGTCCCATAAGCAAAACACCCTTTGGTATTCTTGCACCAAGTGTATTGAATTTATCCGGGTTTTTCAGGAACTCAACTATCTCCTGGAGCTCTTCCTTTTCTTCGTCTGCACCTGCTACATCTGCAAATACATTCTTTTTCTCGCCTTCGCCAGAATTCTTGATTTTTGCCTTGCCGAAACTCAACGTCTTATCTCCGCCAAGTCCGCCCGACATTCGTTTCATTATCATTACCCATACAACTACTATTATTATAATGAGTCCAATATTCGGTATCACAGACCATAATATCGCACTGTCAACCGAACGTTCTATATCATATGTTATCTTGCTGTTGGGATCTTCCACATACTTCTGTACATCATCAAGAAATCTCTGAGGGTATGCAAGCGAAAATGTAACCTTCTCGTTTTTGTCCTTCAGCTTGATCTTCAACTCACCGCTTTCGGCTTTCAAGTTGAAAGACTCTACCTGTCCAGTACTGAACATTTCTATTATTTCTGAATATTTATACTCATCTTTAGGCGTCTGCATTGCAATAAAACCTGCAAGTAACAATATCATTATTGGAAATATTATCCAAAGCAGCATACCTTTCAGACTTTTCTTATTGCTGTTATTATCCAAAAATACATTCACTCCTTACATTTATGTATATATAAAAATCACAAATATACCTCCGGCTTCAAAACGCCGATATAGGGTAAATTGCGATATTTTTCTGCAAAATCAAGACCGTATCCCACTACAAACAGGTCATCTATTTCGGATCCAAGATAATCAATTGTGACTTCTTTTTCTCGTCTGCTTGGCTTGCTGAGTAATGATACAAGCTTTAAACTTGCCGGCTTGCGGCTTTCAAGCAACTCAAGCACAGCAGAAAGTGTATTTCCGCTGTCAATTATATCCTCTACTATGAGAACATTCTTTCCCTCTATCTCTTCGGACAGATCCATTTTTACATTTACCACTCCGCTTGACTTTGTTGATTTTCCGTAACTGGACACCGACATGAAATCAATACTGCATGGTACTTTTATCTTTCTCATAAGATCGGTAATAAATACTACCGATCCCTTCAATAAACCAACCAATAGTATTTCTTTATCTGCAAAATCTGCGTTTATCTTTTCCGCTATTCTGCACACCATTGTGTCAAGCTCTTCTTGACTAAACACTACTTCCTGTATATCTTTATTCATCACTCTTCCCAACCTCTACTATAATATAGCTTCCGCTGTCGGGTACGGCGTTTTCCGCAGAGCCTATACCCTCTATCCATAACACCTCATTTCCCCTTGCAAGCAAAAGAAGTTTATCGCGATTTTGTTCGGGGATCTTCTTTTCGATAAACAATTTTTTTACGGTTTTGGAGCATTTTCTCCCATATTGCTTGAATAAATCTCCGCTTTTACGCTGTCTTAATACCGTATCACAAGTTAGTATATCACACTTAAGTCTTAGATATAATAACTTTTTGTTAATTTTATTATCTGTAAATTCATTTTCCGATTTTTTCTCATTAAATACATACTTTTTTCCGCAAAAATCATACTCTTTTCCTATTATGGGATTTACCGGCTCAAAGTACGGTTTTTCACTATCATTTTTTTCAAAAACAAGCGTATCGCCTTTTATTTTTACGATAAGGTTTTTCCTGATTTCCAGTGCGCCCTGACGATTTTGTATCATCTGTACAATTATATCTACATGACGTTTTTCGGCAGATATATCAAACTTTTTTTCAACGGCTGTTTTTATTACTGCCGGCAGAATATCCTTGTTTTCCGATAGCAAACCGTTTACAGAATATCCGCTGCCTTTTGTATTCTTGTCAAGAATATATTCACTCCGGTTTTGAATATATCGGCTCTCCGTTTTCGCCAAACTTGACAGTCTGTTTATCACTGCGTCTGCGTTTGGATTAATCTGTCTGAGTACAGGCAATACGCCGTGGCGAATTTTATTTCTTGCGTATTCGTCTGTAAGGTTTGTACTGTCTGTAACAAAAGGAATATTCCTGTCAAAACAGTATTTCTCTATCTCTTGTCTTGTACAGCGAATCAAAGGTCTGATTATGTTATCTCTGACAGGCGGAATACCTGACAGTCCATCTACTCCGCACCCTCTTGTAATATTAAGCAGTACTGTTTCGGCATTATCCGACGCAGTATGTGCAGTAGCGATTACGGTTCCGGCTTCCTCTGCAAGTGAAGCAAAAAAAGCATACCGCTCAATACGTCCGCACTCCTCAAGACCTTGTTTGCGGCTTTCCGCAAGACTTTTAATATCTATACTTCTTTCATAGAGAGTTACTTTTCTTTTTCCACATTCCTCTCTCACAAAATTATTATCCCTCTGTGATTCTTCCCCTCTCAAGCAGTGGTTCACATGAGCGGCAGTTACGGTTATGGGATATTCTTGTGAAAGTTCAAGCATAACGTCAAGCAGACACATTGAATCTGCACCGCCAGATAATGCAACTATCACCTTGTTCTTTCCGTCTAGCATTTTGTATTCTTCGACAGTCGTTTTTACCTTATCAAGCATCTATATTCTCCTTAGCGGTAAACCTCATAAACTCACCTCTCCAGTGAAGTGCTACGCTGCCCATTTCTCCGTGACGGTTCTTTGCAATAATACATTCGCCGCTGTTTTTGTCGGTTGTTTCTTCATCGTTATTGTCCGAATGATCGTTATAGTAATCTTCTCTGTACAAAAACAAAACTATGTCTGCGTCCTGTTCGATTGAACCTGACTCACGCAAGTCTGATAATTGCGGTCTGTGATCTGCTCTTTGTTCGCTCTGTCGTGAAAGCTGTGACAGCGTTATTACGGGAACATTTAGTTCCTTTGCAAGTATTTTGAGGTTTCTTGTCATATCCGACACCTCTTGCACACGGTTTTCAATTCTCTTTCCACTCTGCATAAGCTGCAGATAATCTATTATTACAAGCGATACACCTTTTAAGCGGCGAAGCTTCGCTTTCATCGCAGGTACTGTTATACTTGGAGTGTCGTCAAGGTATAATTCCGAACCGGACAATACGTCACCTGCTTGTATCAGCCTTGACCATTCGTCCTCTGATAGCTTGCCTGTCTTGATTTTTTTACTGTCTATCATTGCCTCTGTTGAAAGCAATCTTGACGCAAGCTGCTCTTTTGACATTTCCAGCGAAAAGAACGCAACCTTCTTTTTTTGTGTGACAGACGCACTCCTTGCAATATTAAGTGCAAATGAGGTTTTTCCCATACCCGGACGGGCTGCAAGCAATATCAGATCTGATCGGTTCAAGCCTGTAATATAATTATCTATCCCCTTTATTCCGGTTGAAATCGGCTTCATCTCATCGTTATCAACAGAATTGAGCTTGTCAAGCCTGTCGTACGTTTCTTGAATTACCTCTGATATATGCTGAAGTCCCTGTATGCTTTTGCCCTGTCGTATGTCAAATATTCTCTGTTCCGCTGCGTCTATCAGTACATCGGGTTCCTGATATCCATCGCTTGCCTCTTCAATAGTCCTTCTGGAAGCTTCTATTAGTGCTCTTGTATCATACTTCTTTCTGACTATATCTGCGTAAACCTCTGCATTCTCCGGAGATATCGCAGACTCTACCAGTCCAATTACATATGTTCTTCCTGTTGTTTCGTCAAAACTTCTGAATGTTTTTAGTTTTTCTATTATTGTAATAAAATCTATGGTTTTGCCGTCTGTAAAAAGCTCCAGCATAGCCTTGTAGATAAGCTTGTGTATATCTACATAAAAATAATCCTCTTTCGGCAGTATAACGGCTACCTTCGATATACACTCCGAATCAAGAAGTATATCTCCCAGTACCGCTTGTTCCGCTTCTGAGTCAAAAGGGAGTTTTATCCCCGAATATATGCTGTTTATGTCATTTTCAGCCAACGATAAAACCTCCCGTTCTTATCTTATTCACATACCTCTACTACTATCTTTGCTGATATACCTGTGTAGAGCTTTACTTCACAGTCGTACTTTCCGTACTGTTTTATCTCTCCTGTGATTGTTATTTTTCTCTTATCTACCGTTAATCCAAATCTCTGTTTGATTTCGTTTGCTATTTCCTTCGGCGTGATAGAGCCAAACAGTTTGCCGTTATTACCTGCTTTTGCATGAATAACTATCGTTTTTGATTCAAGCTTTGTCTTTGCTTCGTTTGCCTGAGCTTTCTGCTGTTCTACTTTATACTTCTTTGATTCCTCTGCATTCTTCAGCTCATTCATTGCCTGGGAGTTTGCCTCCTTTGCAAGGTTTCTTGGAAACAAAAAATTCCTTGCATAACCATCGCTAACGTTTACAAGCTCTCCCTTCTTTCCGGAACCCTTTACGTCCTGCAATAATACTACTTTCATTGTATATTCCTCCTCTTTATTGCTGATGCAGGATCAAACCCATCTCCTGCAATTTTGTTTATTGCGTCGACAAGTTTTTCTCTTGCTTGATCTTTTGAGATCTTTCCAAGATTTGCTCCTGCCATCGTCTGATGACCGCCTCCGCCAAGTTTTTCCATTACAAGCTGTACATTCACATCTCCAAGCGAACGTGCTGACACACACATATTATCAAGCGACTTGTATATTACATAAGACGCCTGTACATCCTGTATCGTCAGAAGTTCATCGGCAGCTTGTGCAGCAATCATTCTTATATCCTTATCCTCATTCATTGTATCGTCCGTGCAGGCTATTGCACTGTTATTGTATATTTCTGCTTCTGACACAAGTCGGGATTTGGTTTTGTATGTATTGAGCGTATCGGAGAATAATCTCTTTACCTCTACCGTATCCGCTCCTTTGCGTTTCAGAAAAGCCGCCGCCTCAAAAGTTCGTACGCCTGTTCTGAGTACAAAATTCTTTGTATCAAGCATTATTCCTGCAAGAAGTGCCTCCGCTTCTGGTCGTGAAAGTGCGTCGCTGTTTATATACTGCACAAGTTCTGTAACCATTTCGCTTGCGGATGAAGCAAAAGGATCATGAAAAAATATGCTTGCATTATTTATATGGTTTACCATCATTCTGTGGTGGTCTATTACAACTACGTTCCTGCATAGTTTATACAGCTCTGGATCATCTACAAAGCTGGGTGAATGTGTATCAACTACTATTAGCAGCGTTTTATCATTGACTTTGCTTCTTGCCTGTTCCGGTGTAACAAACGCATAATCATAACCATGTTCAATGAAATTATCAAGGAAAATCTTTGCAAGCGATGTTTCCATGTTGATTACGATATTTGTCCTATTCGGAAATGTCTTTGAAATTACACTCCACATTCCAACTGCCGATCCTACTGCGTCAAGGTCTGATGACTGATGTCCCATGATATAGATGTTGTCTGCCTGAGTTATCTTGTCTGCAAGAGCCTTTGCTATTACTCTTGCCTGTACTTTCTCATGCTTTTCTACACCCTGAGCAACTCCGCCAAAAAACTCATAGTCATCTCCTGTTTTGATTGCTGCCTGATCTCCGCCGCGTCCCAGTGCCAAATCAAGTGCGGCAAGCGACCACTGTTCACTCTGCAGCAGCGACGATGCCCCCCTGCCGACACCCATTGATATGGTAGTTTCGTTGGAATGTTCAGAAATCTTGATCGATCTTATCTCCTCTAACAGCTTGAATTTTGTGTCTATCGCAAGCTTGAGGTGCTTTTCGTCCATTATTATCTTATAACGGCCTGTTCCGCTGCGAACATATACCGCTTCCATAGATGTAGCCCACTTTTTGATTACCGACTCCATTTTTACCATCGCCTGATTTACATTATCATCTGTTATATGTCGCTCAAACTCATCTCTGTTGTCAAGGTTTACGCTTGCTACAACAGGACGTGTATCATTATATAAATCAGCGGCAGTTTTGTATTCCGTATCATCTATGAAAAACAGTACATATCCGTAGGTGATCTCAGATGCTATTATGGTGTATCTTCTGCCCTCAAGTGTCGCATCTGTTCCTGCATTGAGCAGAAGAGTTTCCATATCTATATTATCAGTGTATTTGTCGATATTGTCGCCTGCACATTCTCTGCCTCTGGAGAGCTTTCTTTTAAACCCTGCATTATACCACAGTATATCTCCCTGCTTGCCTGATACTACAACAGGAACGGAGAATTTCTCTAAGTAAGTATGGTCTATACCCTTTATTCCTCTTGCGGCATCTCTGACAACCCTATTTACATAATAGTGGTATTTTAAGTCGGAGAGTATTATTATTACCGCTGCCATACCTGCAAGACACAGATTAAATATAAACACATGTCTATCATATCGCCTTGCTGTAAGTGCCATAAGTACAAGGACGACCGAAAAAAATAGCGTCTGCGGCATAAAATATAAAGGCTTTTTCATATTGATCTAAACCTCCGCTGAGATTTTGTTTATCATACGTCCATGATTATCGGGAGTATCATCGGGCTGCGTCTTGTTCTCTCAAATATCATCTTTGAAACATCGTCCTTGACTCTGTTCTTGATAGTAGTCCAATCGTGGATATTTTCATATGCACAATCTTCAAGTATATCTGATACTCTGTCTTTTACATCATCAAACAGCTCATCTGATTCTCTTACATATACAAATCCTCTGGATACTATATCAGGACCTGAAATTATATTTCCGTTTTCTCTTTCAAGTGTTGCAACGATTATCACAAGTCCGTCC
Source organism: uncultured Eubacteriales bacterium (assembly GCA_900315715.1). Classification (GTDB taxonomy): domain Bacteria; phylum Bacillota; class Clostridia; order Oscillospirales; family Acutalibacteraceae; genus RUG592. Next base: position 5,880 of record ONAH01000050.1, on the reverse strand, counting down.
TGTCCCAGGTGTTTTCTGTCACGCAGCACTATACTTCCGACATCGCCCACTCCTAAACCATCTACAAACACCTTTCCTGCCTGTACAGACGGAAGCTGCTTTAAATACTGGTCATTTAATTCAACAACATTTCCTATGTCGCCTATAAATATATTCTTATGTTCCATTCCCATTGCCAAAGCAAGCTCTGCATGCTTTCGAAGATGTTTCTGCTCTCCGTGTACTGGTATGAAGAATTTTGGCTTAGTAAGTCCGTGTATTATCTTCAGTTCCTCACGGCAGGCGTGTCCTGAAACATGTACTTCATACATAGACTCATATACTACTTCACAACCCTTTTTTAGAAGTTCGTCAACAACATTTCCGACAGTTTTTTCGTTTCCGGGTATTGGGTTTGCCGATATTATTATGAAATCGCCAAAGCCCACCTCAACCTTCCTGTGGTCTGAGTATGCCATTCGTGACAACGCTGACATCGGTTCACCTTGACTTCCTGTTGTTACTAATACAACTTTTTCGGGTGGATAGCGGTTTATCAGGTCAATGTCTATCATTACTCCGTCCGGAACGTCAATATAGCCCAACTCATCTGCAACATGTATATAATTAAGCATACTTCTGCCCGACAACGCTACCTTTCTGCCATGCTTTTGAGCACAGTATATGATCTGCTGTATTCTGCTGATATTTGAGGCAAATGTCGCTATAATTATACGCTTATGTTCTGCACGCTGGAACAACCTCTCAAACGACTCAAACACCGTCTGTTCTGTCATTGTATAACCCATCTTCTCTGCGTTCGTTGAGTCAGCAAGCAGGGCTAACACGCCGTTTTTTCCAAGCTCTGCAAAACGTGCAAGGTCTATCATTCCTCCTGTTGTCGGAGTGCAGTCAATTTTGAAGTCGCCTGTATGCACAATAGTTCCTACCTCAGAATGTATAGCAACTGCTACCGAATCAGGAATAGAATGGTTTACATGAATAAACTCAACCTTCATACAGCCAAGTTTAATTGTATCTCCTGCCTTTACTACATTCAGGGTAGTCTGACTGAGAACTCCATATTCCTTCAGCTTATTTTCAATAAGTCCGACTGTCAATGCAGTTGCATAAATCGGCAATCTGACTTTGTTTAGCAAGAACGGTAATCCTCCGATATGATCCTCATGTCCGTGTGTTATTACGATACCCTTTATCCTGTCTATGTTTTCTTCAACATACGAAAAATCGGGTATTACAAGATCTACACCAAGCATATCACCATCTGGAAACGCCATACCGCAGTCAAGAATAAAAATATCATTATTGCACTCAAATAGAGTTATGTTCTTTCCGATCTCATTTAGTCCACCCAAAAACATTATTCTGATTGTGGGTTTATTCTTTTTCTGAGCGTTCTTGTTTGACGTCTTAGGCTTTTTGTTTGTAACGCTGCCACGCGGCTTATGGTATTTTACAGGCTTGTTGTCGGTCTTTTTCTTGACATTCGTACTAACGTGAGTTTTGTTTCTTGCCGTGCCGCTTTTTTTCTTATAGTTTACGTTCATTCGAGTAAATCTCCTCCGTATCAAAAATTTATTATATATAATATCGTTTCGCATTTTAACTTTTGTTTATAAATGTATAGCAACGGTGCCTATACAGAAAGCTAAACGATAAATATTAACTACAATAATATAAACATATATTTTCCATTTTACCGGAAAAAATACCGCACAAAAACTTCTGCCTTAAAGACAGCGATAATTAATCTATTATATTGTAACCCAATAATTTCATATTGTCAAGCAAACAAACCTTTTATATGTAAAATTCCATTTTTCAATTATAGAACAAACTTGCCCGAAAGCGATTAATAATACCGCATTCGGGCGTGTTTTTAGCTATTCTTATGTTATAATTTGGCAAAAATCATTTGGTTAGGTTTTGCTGTTTTTCTGCTACCTCATCAACAAAACTTGCAAGCAATTCAGATTGCAGCATTGTTGACATATGACCGCCTGCTATATAACGGAAATCCTTATCCGGTGCATTTACGCTGTCAATATAATTCTTTGCAACACCGCCGTAATCGTCGTCACTTCCCTGCAAGACATATATAGGCATTTTATATTCTGTCCTATCCTTCAAAGAAAACGTATCTAAAAATCCATGGCTATGTATATTAAAATCAACGCTGTCATCATATTGTGTAATCTTATATAAATCACTCAAAGAATAATACGGATTGAATATTACTGCCGCAACAAGATTCACATCAGAATCAAAGACATTTTCCTCCTCAGGCAGATACTTCTCATTCAATCTCATAATGATACCTGTCTGCTGTTTGAGTTTTTCTGTCACCTCGGCAAGCTTCGCATTACTTTGTATCATAGCAGGACGCTTTTCGGGAGCGGCATTTATCCAATATTCAAAAGCTTGATAATCGTCATCGCTGAGATTATCAAGCAGCAAAGGATCATACTGTTCGGCAAGGGCGTGATATTCGCTGTCGCCCTCAGACCAATCAAGAAAAGCCTGCTTTAAAGCCAAAGAGCTTTCTTTATTATCAACGCACTGCGAAAGATTTATTATACATTCAACATTATCCGGATAAGTAAGTGCGTAGTCACAGCCGTAATACGTTCCCCACGACATTCCCAGAAATGTTATCTTATCCCTGTCAAAGTAGTCAAGAAGATAATCTACCATTTCACAAAGATCGCTTCGCATAACATCGGGAGTAATCTCTGTTCCCTTTGGATCATTTATCCAAGTTTTTCCACAATCACGCTGATCCCAGCTAACGACAGTGTAGTCATCTGCAAGCTTTCTTGTAATAGCCCAGTCTACATAACTTGTGGAATAACCCGGCCCGCCGTGCAGATAAAGCATAACAGGATTATCCTTATCCTTCCCGTAAATACTTATCCACTGCTGCTGACCGTTTATGTCAACATACATCTCCTCATTTATACCTCCGTTTGGAGTTTTACTGTTTATTTTTTTACCTACAAAACGCACAACAAGTAAAAGCACCACCAAAGATACTATAACTATCAGTATCCATTTAAGAACATTCAATATTATTTTTAAAACCTTTTTCATAGCATGCACCTGTACTTTAGAATATATATTAATTGTACCTTAATATTATAAAGATTTCAAGAGTTTATTAATATATATTACAGAATAATCCACTTGATGTTATACATCGTAAAAGTATTCTTCTCTGTTTATCGCTAACTCAATAATTTTCCATCTTTCGCCGAACAGCTCACATATTTCTTCCTGTTCAGTTTGAACATCATGAAAACCTGCTGCTTTATAGCAATGATACGCTGGACGGTTGTTTTCAAACACTCCTATTGTTATCTGCTCTGCACCTGCAATCCTGAAACCGTAATCAATTCCAAGTTTTATCATTTCTTTTCCGTAGCCTTGACCTCTTTTTTTATCATCGACTATTACAAATCCTATTCGCAATATCTTATGATTTCCACCAACATATCTTAGAATAAAATGTCCTGCTATTCCGGTGTCATCACACGCCGTCATCGGATAGAAATTGTCTTTTTCGGCACAATCGCCGTTACAATCGTAATATTTATAGTTCATATCATTTTCAGTTATCGGATATGAATTATATCTGTCAGATGTCCATTTTCTAAACACATTTTCATTCTCACACCATGAAATAATTGTCGCTGCATCTTCTTTTTTATACGGTCTTAAATATAACATCTTTCAATTTACCTCATCTTATTATCTTTTACCCAAACACAAGAAAAACCCGCTTATCCATGAAGTTCAAGAAACTTTGTAACAGTATTTTTGAAAAGCTCTTCATTAAAATCAAGCAGCATCAGTTTTTTACCCTGTACAGCAAAATATACTGTTGTTTTATCTGTAATTATTTTGAACAATGCTTCTATTCCATGATTTTCAATATCAAACAAATATCCGAATTCAACTGTTGTGTATGCAAGTTTGTCGTAATCTTTACCCTGTTCCAAAAAACTCAACGCTGCATTTGCAATATTTTCTTTTAGCTGCTTATTATCTATTTCATTTCTTTCATTAGTATTCATATTTTCTTACTCCACTCTATAAAAAATATAGTACCTCCAACCAAAAAGTTAAAGGTACTAAAAATCATTATATTATTATAACTGCACCGGTATTATCAGTTAACCATGCTTGCAACTTCTGCTGCAAAATCATCCTGACGCTTCTCAATGCCTTCGCCCTTCTCAAAGCGTACAAACTTTGTGATTGTAATAGCACCGCCAAGCTTCTTTGCAACTGCTGCTGTGTATGTCTTGATTGTAAGTGAGCTGTCCTTTACGAACTCCTGATCTACAAGACAGTTCTCCTTGTAGAACTTTCCAACCTTACCCTCAACGATCTTTGCAAGAACCTGCTCAGGCTTGTTAGCCATCTTAGGATCCTGCTTCATCTGAGCAATCATAATCTCCTTCTCATGAGCGATAACCTCTGCCGGAACAGCTGCCTCATCAAGATACTGTGTGTTAAGTGCTGCTATCTGCATTGCTACGTCTGTACCGTACTCAACAAACTCTGCGTTTGCAGGATCAATCTCTGTATCAAATCCTACAAGTACACCGATCTTTCCGCCTGCGTGTACATATGCTACGCACGGACCATCAAACTTCGCAAAACGTCTGATCTTGATGTTCTCACCGATAGTCTGAATCTTCTCCTGAAGAAGATCTGCAACTGTCATTTCTGTTCCTACTGCCTTGCACTGTGCAAGTGCGTCAACATCAGCAGGGTTCTCTGCCATAACTGTATCTGCAAGTGTCTTTACAAAATTCTGGAAATCTGCGTTCTTTGCTACGAAATCTGTTTCAGCGTTAACCTCAATAGCTACACCTGCGTTGCCTGCTTCGTTTGTAACAGCATAAGCTACGCCCTCTGCAGCAATTCTGCTTGCCTTCTTTGCTGCCTTTGCAAGGCCCTGCTCTCTGAGGAAATCTATTGCAGCGTCCATGTCGCCGTTAGCCTGTGTCAAAGCTTTCTTACAATCCATCATTCCGCAGCCTGTCTTCTCTCTGAGCAGCTTTACGTCCTGTGCTGTAAATGCCATTGTATTCAACCTCCATTGTATTAAATAAACTATTTATTATCTCATATATCGGAGCACAACATACTATGTCATACTCCGATAAAAAATCTCTTTAATTATTCCTTAGCAAGTGTAAGCTTTGAAGTATCTTCCTCAGCTGTATCCTCTGCCTCATCGTCTCTTGCAGCTGCGCCCATCTGACCTTCATGTCCTTCGATGATTGCATTTGCTATTGTACCTGCAATAAGTCTTACTGCTCTGATTGCGTCATCGTTACCCGGGATTACATAATCTATCTCATCAGGATCGCAGTTTGTATCTACGATAGCTACTATCGGAATACCAAGTTTCTTTGCCTCTGCTACTGCAATTCTCTCCTTGCGGGGATCTACGATAAAGAGTGCGCCAGGAATCTCTGTCATGTTCTCAATACCGCCCATGAACTTCTCAAGCTTCTCTATTTCGTGCTTAAGGTTGATAACCTCTTTCTTCGGAAGAAGATCGAATGTTCCGTTCTCTTCCATCTCACGAAGCTGCTTTAGTCTTGCAATTCTTCTCTTGATTGTTGTGAAGTTTGTGAGCATACCGCCAAGCCAACGTGCGTTTACATAATATGCACCTGCACGGATAGCCTCTTCCTTAACTGAGTCCTGAGCCTGCTTCTTTGTTCCTACGAAAAGTACGCTCTTGCCCTCTACTGAAAGATCACGAACGAATGCATATGCCTCTTCAAGCTTTCTTACTGTCTTCTGAAGGTCTATAATATAGATACCGTTACGCTCTGTGTAAATGTACTCTGCCATCTTAGG
>ONAH01000029.1 GCA_900315715.1 uncultured Eubacteriales bacterium | reverse complement strand
CGCCTTATTTTCGATACTTCTTCCTTTTCTTTTTTCTTTATCTCTGTCACTCCTTATTCCTTTTTTCTATACAGACTATACAATAGCCCATCATAAAAATATATGTTTTTATTATATCACAAAAACTTGACAAATAAAATATTAATATTCAACAAAATTCAAACATATTTTTATGCTTTTTTATTTACAAAAAACCTACTCAAATTTATACTTTAATGAATTTAAAGTCATTCTTCTTTACATTATTTCACTATTCTTATTGATGTACTTCAACATCTTTTCTTCTGTATATTCTAATAATTCGTAACATCTTAATAAACTTTGCATATACTGTAATATCATCAGATTGGAGGTATTAATATGACGGATAGAAACCAGAACGACCGTTCTTCCACGTTCTGCAATTCTGAACCTGTATGTATCAACGCTTCACGAATTTACGATTCTTGTGCTGACAAAGATTGTGCCGAAAACCTGCCTGTTTTCTTTACACAACCTGTTCAGCAGAAAATCGATAATGCCAACTCCATTCGGTTTGTTGGTGCAGACGTTATCACGGTTTACATAAGCTCAGAACCCGTTCCATTTCACAGAGGGTTCTATACGGTTGAAATGACCTTTTTCTTTGAGGTCACTATCGATATTTACTCAACACCCAATATGCGTCCTGAAACCGTATGCGGTCTGAGTATATTCAATAAGAAAGTTGTGCTGTATGGCGGAGAGGGCTGTGTTAAAGTTTTCAGTTCCGACACTGACTGCGGGGTAAATCCTAAATCACACCAATCTCTCCCTAAAGCAACTGTACAAACAGCAACCCCGATCCCTCTTTCGGCTAAACTTGTAAAATGTCCGCCTATGTGTATTCCTTGCTGTCAGATACCCGACTTCATCTGTTCCAGATATAACGGTAGTTTTGTTATTGGTGACAGGCCTAACACTGTTATGGTTACTATTGGTCTTTTTACTATCGTACAAATCGAAAGATCTGTTCAAATGCTCATACCTGCATACGATTTTTGTGTTCCGGAAAAAGAATGCTCTCCTACAAGCAGTAATCCTTGTGAGATGTTCGGTAGATTAGACTTCCCGACAGATGAGTTCTTTCCTCCAGATGCTTCGCCTTCATTCGAAGAAAACTGCAAAAATAAATAACAAATGCACCGTACAGCCACTGACCTGTGCGGTGCATTCTTCATTAAATTTGTTCCATTACTGAAATGTCATGCTTAACTCTGTCGTGTTCCTCTGCACGCTTGCCGTCATTCCAGTTGTCAAGTGTTCCTACTAAATACCCTGTGATTCGTCTGATACGCTCAAAATTCTCAGGCTCAAAATGATAACTTAGGTCAACATAGTCTCCGTCTATGTTAATATCAAGACTTCTTAATCTCCTGCTCTTAAATTTGTCACAAATGTATCTTACGTAGGTATTCTTCTCTTCTTCCGAAAGGACACCGCCTGTTACGTTTACAGTCATTTCAATCTCCTCCTGTTAATTTTTTAAACACTGTTTACTTTTCTGTAATTTTATTATATCATATTAGTAAGATCTTTACTGTTGCAAATGCAACACTTATTAAAATTGGAGTGATCTTCATATGTATATACACAACACTGAGCTTTTTAAAGGCGTTTCGTGCGAAGAATGTAACAAAATGCTCCACTGTTTTAAATCCGAATTCAGGGAGTATTCAGCAGGTGCACACATCTGCGATTATTCTGAAACCGAAAAATATATCGGCATTATCACAAAAGGTAGTGTGAAAATTATACGTACCGACGAAAACGGTAACAATTCTATTCTTGAGCATCTTGGGGAAAATGGTATCTTCGGCAAGTACATTGCTTATGCAACTGGTGCCGGCGATGGTATATATGTTGAATGTGAAACCCCTTGCGAAGTCGTTTACATTGGCAGTGAACATATCACAAAAAGATGCAGCAACGCCTGCGAATGTCATAGCCGTGTCGTTGAAAATATGTTCGACATTGTAACAAAAAAGTCTGTTGAACTCAGCCGTCATCTGTATGTTCTAAGCAGCCGTACAATTAGAGATAAACTTCTTAGCTATTTTCGACTTATGTGTGAGCAAAACAAAAACACTGTCATCGAACTTCCATTTTCCACAACAGCACTTGCGGAGTATCTTTGTGTTGACAGAAGCGCTATGACAAGAGAACTTAAACGCCTTAAAGATCAGGGAATCATTCTCATGGATAAACGCAAAGTTAAGCTTCTTAACGGAGATATTTTTTGAAAACTCAAACAGATCACTTTAGTATTTCTTTTATAATTCCGTTTTCGCTATAAAAAATTGTTTTCGTTTCTCCAATTTCTATATTTTTAAACATTCCCTCTCAAAAATATGTTTTTCAAAACTTGTTTTACTAACATTTTTTCAGAATCATGAATAACTTGAACAAAATGTTAATAGGCTTTGCCACACTCAAATTTTATTATGCCGTTAAACAGTTAAAACACAATAATTCTTAAGTATGATAAATTTTCAAACAAAAAGCAGACTGTACTAATAAAATACAGTCTGCATATTTTACAGAGTATACTTTTCTTTAAACTCCTCATAAGCCACTCTATATGAGGTGGATTTTTTCGGTGACTCCGTATTAACATTTTCATCATGTGTTTCCAGTAATGCTGTTGCAATTTTATAGCAATGAACAGCAATCTGTTCCAGGTTTGTCAGCAATTCTCCAAAGCTTGTGCCCTGCTGCAAAGAACAGCTTCCTGATTTAAGTCTGTCAACATGGTGTCTTTCCGCTTTGTTACACAATGAACGAATTACAGTATTAAGCGCAGTTACCTTATTCTTTGTATGAGTATCCTCTGTAACAAAAGTGTCAAGCGTCATACTCATTATTTCGTTTACAGCACCCGTAATTACACCAAGTTCGCGGTTAGCGTCATCAGAGAACGATATACTCTCTTCCTTATCTTTCTTTGCGATAAAAGCGATATTCATTGAACGATCTGTTATTCTCTCAAAGTCTGATAGAGTACGAAGATACTTAAACACATAAGCGTTATCTTCGTTTTTGATCTCACTCTTTGACAACTTCATCAGATAATCGCCAATGTTTGTTTCGTACTTATCTGCCAGACGCTCATACTTTGTGACTATTTCCATTTGGTCTTCTTTATAATTGGTCAGCATATCAATACTTGTTTTTACACTTGTCGCAGATGCCTCTGCCATTGCATTAATAGCACTTCTGCTCTGTGAAATTGCAAGAGAAGGATACGGCAAAAATCTTTCTTCAAGAGTGATAGGTTCAAATTTATCTTTATCCGTATGTACTTTTTCTTTGATTAATGAACAAGTAAGCTTATCCATTAATCCGATAAACGGGCAGAGTACAACGACATTTGCAAGCCTGAATAATGTATTCACCAACGCTACCGAAAACTCATTCATAGTCATTGTTACAAACGAAAATGAGAAAATGGAGTTAAGTATATAGAAACCTCCCCCACATATCACTACTCCCAGTACTGAGGAAAGCAGGTATATAAAAGAAGTGCGTTTACCCTCCGTGCTTGCTGCAAGGGCAGATAATAATACAGGTACAGCCGCACCAATAGAAATACCAAATAGTATCGGCAACGCTGTTGCAAAATCAATAGCACCTGTCGCTGTTAAAGCCTGAAGGATACCTACTGCTGCTGATGCACTTTGAAGTACAGCCGTAAACAACGCTCCTACTAATATTCCTACAAACGGATTTGCAAACATTGTCAAAAGGTTTATGAATGCGGGGCTTTCCTTCAGAGGTGCTACCGATTCACTCATTGAACTTATTCCTACCATCAGAACAACAAATCCCAAAAGAATATCTCCGATAGTGGAATGGCTTTTTGAAAACGACCTGAGTACAAATCCAACAATAGCAATTATTCCTGTGATTGTAGTTGTTGATAAAAGTGATGCCCATTGTCCAACACCGTCTATTTCAGAAAGTGCAATAATCCATCCCGTAATACTGGTTCCAAGTAATGAACCAAGTATTATTCCGATTGATTGACGAAACTTCATCATGCCCGAATTAACAAATCCAACAGTCATAACTGAGGTTGCCGATGACGATTGAATTATTGCGGTAACGCCTGTTCCAAGCAAAATACCTTTTAGCGGAGTATCTGTGAGCTTTGCCAGAAGAAGCTCAAGCCTGTTTCCTGCTACACGTTTTAGTCCGTCTGACATAAGCGACATTCCGAACATAAACAAAGCAATACCGCAAAACAGGTTAAATACATTTGATATACCCATAGATGGGCAGCCTCCTTGTTCTATTCTATTCCTATATTCATTTTTATACTGTGTAGTTATTTTTAATCAAACTACATCAATTTAAGTTTACCACATTACGACACCAAAGTCAATTCTACAATATACTTTTATCAATTTGAATTATCATTATCTTTATTATCGTTACATTTCTGTATTCCTACAATAAAAAGACTTCTGACAATACTATTATCAGAAGTCTTTTGGAATACTATTATTCTTTTATTGAATCAAGCATTTGCTGTGGATTATCAGCCGCTTTTACTTTCTTAAACACTTTTTCTATTATGCCATTCTCATCTATAAGGTAAGTTGTACGTACTACACCCATACTTACCTTACCATAATTTTTCTTCTCCTGCCACACATCATAAGCCTTTATTGCAGTAAGATCGGTGTCTGACAATAGTAAAAACGGTAATTCATATTTCTCTGCAAATCTCTTGTGTGATGCTGTACTATCCTTACTTATACCAACAACAACTGCACCTTTTTCCGTAAACTGAGGATTCAGGTTTGCAAATCCACACGCCTGTTTTGTACAACCTGCCGTATTGTCCTTTGGGTAGAAATATAAAATAACTTTCTTCCCTTTGAACTCCTCCAACGTATGAATATTTCCGCTGCTGTCAGGCAGTGAAAACGTAGGTGCTTTTATTCCTGCTTCAAGCATATCAATTCTCCATATCCTTATCTATATTATAGCCAATATTTGCAACTATTCCGTTCTGAACATAAAAATAAATATATGAGTTTCCGACATAGTAGCGATATTCATCCTCATAAAGCATCCATTCAGATCCATAAACAGAAGTTACCATATCTATTCTCATTCCTGTTTTCAAACCCTTTTCGGTACTAATATTATCGGAGAATATTTCTATTGATGCAATAATATCATTCTCATTTTTTTCATCGGGAGTTGTATTTATTGAAAAATCCTGGTAATCGTACGTTTTTCCTATTACTTCTCCGTCTGCATTTTTTACATCTGTAACATGAATCGGCTCACCCAGTACATCCTCATAATCTGAGATTATGTCGCCAAGCTTTATTCTTGTATCTCCTATTACAAAATCAAGATCGCTTTCACTAAATCCTGATACTATATCACTATTCTCAGAATCTGTCTGTGCAGTCT
>ONAH01000047.1 GCA_900315715.1 uncultured Eubacteriales bacterium | reverse complement strand
TTGAACTACTTGAACTTTTAGTACTGTTGTTTGAAACATCGCTCTTTATACTGCTCGTGTTGGTGCTTTTCGTATCACTTGTATTCTTTGAACTATCAACCTTATCACTTTCTGTTTCATTTCTGTCGGTTGAAGTATCTGTTTTTTCACTAACGTCTTCTGTACTTTTATCTGTATCTATCGGTGTTTCAATAAAATGAACATTTCCACTTTTTAGGAACTTATAATTATACTGTGGATAATGCGTCTTTATTATTTCTGTAATGTTTTTTATCAAAGTTATTGAATGAAACATTGGAAGTTGATTACTCTTTAGTGTCTCATAATCCCTGTTATTTACACCCTCGTTATAATTAATGTTATATTGTTTAGCATATGCACTGTCGTAGGCGTCTAAATAGTCATCTGTCATCCAGTCTTCTTTTTCAAACATTTCATTATAGGGCTTTTTGGTGTTTCCTTTTACACCATCTAAATATCCATCTGCATCTCTTTGACCATCGTATGTACCCCTTGCTTTCAGATCATCACGATGCTGTTTTCCAAGTTGATAACTATCAGAATATCCCTTCTTATATCCTTCTTCAAAACCATTATTATACTCTTCACCATAATCAATATCGGGTTTAATTACAATGTCATCATTTTTTGTTTCTTCAGCTTTTATTCCGTCAGCATAACCTTTTATACTTCCTGCTTCTGTACCTTCAGCATAACCCCATTCATAATCTGTTACATTGTATAAAGGCATTGTTTTATTATAATACTCATCATAATCTATTCCTTCATAATACACATAATCAGCAGCAATTACTGGACCTAAAGTACGTAGAATCGGATAAACCGAATTTTTGATTGTATCAATATCATTTTGTGTAAATACTTGCGCATTTTCAGATTTTAGCATATCGTCAAGCAACATAATAATACTATTAGTCGCATCTTTATAAAGGTAGTCTGAATTATGATCTAATATAGGAAGTAGAATATTTAATAGTGATAACTTGTTACTATTGTCATTATTTATTCTACCGTAAACATCATCTTTCAAGAAGGCTATAACCTTTTCCTGTTCCTCTGAAGATTTTGAATAGTATATTCCCAACAAATTAGTTATTGGTTCCTCTAAATTATCTGCATATACATCTCTGCTTATTTCCCGTGTAAATAATTCAAAGAAACTTTTCAGGAAATCGTGAATTTCTTCATCTTTGTATTCTTTGTAAAACGAATATGTTTTAATTGTTTCAGTATCATCAATCTGTACCTTTTTTCCGTTACTGTATAACTTCCATTGCGGCGGACATACAAACGGTACTATGTCATTTGGATTTATTACGTTATATATGTTCTCATATGTCTTTGAACTCTCGCAACAAGATGGCGCTTCAAACGTGTATATATACAAATCATTACTCGTCGTATTGAATTCCGATAGATGTTCATTTATATATACACCCGTCAAATCAGCTACCGCACCGGCTCTTGAATAGCCACTTACCCAAATTTTGTTATTTGTAAGGTTATTGTCATTAATGTATTTTTTTATTCTTTCCAAAACCTTATTGCTTGCCTCGTTAAAACCTTTTGCATTTCCCTCTTTGCCTACCGTAAAATTAGATATCCATTCAGCACCATAGTTTTCTCCGCGAATTGAAACTGCAATAATATTATATCCATCAATTTTCTTTGAGGAGATTGCTGTTCCTATCGTGTCTTTCGTCGGAATGTCGTTCAAGTCATCAATAACTATATTATCAAAACCAATATTTTCCATTGTGCTGTTAATATATTGTGGATTCCCCATCTCAAAAGTTGGCAATGCCAGACAATACGACATTGTTAACAGTTTATTATTATTAGTTTTACCGCTTACTTTGAAATAATCGTCACTGTATGAATATGTTTCTTCCAACTCATCAGAGAATAATCTCATATAGTAAAACGGTCCTGTCTTAACTTCAGATGCCAATGCACTCATCGTCACTGAACATATTATGAGTGCAGATACCAAAATCATACTAATACATTTTTTTTGATTAATAAATTTCATAGATATTCTCCTTATTCACTTGTGTACCGGATGCCTATAAACTATATAACTATGATGTGCTTTACCATTCGTAAGGACGTTTAATCTTATCACAAAATACAATGGATAAACCCTAATAAAGCATTTATCAAACACAGTTAATTACATGCTCTATTTTTTATTCTTCTAATAATCATATTAAACAAATCACCTTTATTATATAAAAGCACAATGCTTTAGTATACAATTATTACTTTGAATTATATCACAGAACGCTACAAAAAACAAGTTTATTGTCAGTAAAATTCATACTTAATGCATTATCTTCATCTTAATAAAGTCCATGTTAACGATCTGAAATCATTTATTTTTCTAAAAAACTTCAAAGTATGTTTATTGCTTATATTTAACTTTTAGAATTCTAACAATACACACAAAAATTGTAAATTATTCTTCACAATTACGTCGTTTTATTTACTATAATAATACCCGCTTTCTGTTAAAACACTAATAAGAATTATTTATCTTTGTTTACATAAAGTCTAAAATTCCCCGAAGTTTATCGGGGAATTTATTAAGTAATATCTTTCCTATTCTTTACTTTTCAATACTGTCAAGGGCATTTCTTACATCTTTAGTAAACTCAAAAACCTTCTCATGCGCCTCTGTGCCATATTGTCCAATAAGCCTTACAATAGCCGATCCTATTATTATTCCGTCTGCATACTTAGCAATCTCAGCAGCTTGCTTTGGCGAAGAAATACCAAATCCTACTGCTGCCGGAGTATCTGTTACTGCTTTTACCCTATCTACAATCTGGGAAACATTTGTTGATATGCTGTCACGCGTACCTGTTACACCAAGAGATGACACACAGTACACAAAACCTTTCGCCTCTTGTGCAATAAGCGATATTCTACCCTCGGAAGTAGGTGCTATCAATGATATAAAATCAAGTCCGTATTTCTCAAAAACATCAGAAAACTCATGCTTTTCTTCAAATGGTACGTCCGGAAGTATTATTCCATTCATTCCTATCTCTGCACAAGTTCTTGCAAAACGTTCAACTCCATAAGAAAATACTACATTTGCATATGTCATAAATACTAGCGGTACACTCAGGTTTGGTCTAACTCTGCGAACCATCTCGAAGATTTTGTCAGTTGTCACACCTCCCGACAATGCCCTTATATTTGCTCCTTGTATTACCGGTCCCTCTGCTGTTGGATCTGAAAATGGTATTCCAAGTTCTATTAAATCAACTCCACCCTTCTCCATCTCAAGAAGAATCTTTTCAGTTTCCTCTAATGTCGGATCACCGCAAGTTATAAAGGCAATAAATGCCTTTCTCTTGTTAAAAGCATCTGCAATTCTCATTCTGAAATATTCTCCCCTCTGTATCTTGCAATAGCTGCGCAGTCCTTATCTCCTCTTCCGGAAATATTTACCACTATTATCTTATCTTTATCCATAGTAGGCGCAAGTTTTTTTACATACGCTAATGCATGTGAACTTTCTATTGCCGGAATTATTCCTTCTGTTTTTGATAAATACTCAAATGCTTCAACAGCTTCGTCATCTGTTATTGAAACATATTCTGCTCTGCCTGTGTCATGAAGGAATGCATGCTCAGGCCCTATACCGGGATAATCCAGACCGGCTGAAATGGAATAAACCGGAGCTATCTGGCCGTATTCATCTTGGCAGAAGTAGCTCTTCATACCATGAAAAATTCCCAGCTTTCCCGTTGCTATTGTTGCCGCAGTCTCAAATGTATCTACTCCTCTACCGGCAGCTTCACATCCAATAAGACGTACTTTTTTATCTTCAATAAAGTGATAAAATGCTCCGATAGCATTTGAACCTCCGCCTACACATGCTACAACTGCATCAGGCAATCTGCCTTCTTTCTCCATTATCTGTTGCTTGATTTCTTTTGAAATTACGGCCTGAAAGTCTCTTACTATCGTCGGAAAAGGGTGTGGTCCCATTACTGAGCCTAATACATAATGAGTATCGGCAATTCTTGTTGTCCACTCCCTCATAGCTTCATTAACAGCATCTTTTAATGTTGCAGTACCCGATTCGACAGCATTAACTTTTGCCCCAAGCAAACGCATCTTATATACATTTAATGCTTGACGGATTGTGTCTTCTTTACCCATGAAGATTTCACACTCCATTCCAAACAATGCTGCTGCTGTTGCTGTTGCTACGCCGTGTTGACCTGCACCTGTTTCAGCAATAACTCGTGTTTTTCCCATTTTCTTTGCAAGCAATACTTGGCCAAGTACGTTATTTATCTTGTGTGCACCTGTATGGTTCAGGTCCTCTCTCTTAAGATATATTTTTGCACCGCCAAGATCTTCTGTCATTTTTTTCGCATAATACAATCGTGATGGTCTGCCTGCATACTCATTTAATAACTCTGTAAGCTCTGTATTAAACTCCGGATCTTCTTTATAATAGTTGTATGCTTCATCAAGTTCATTTACTGCATTCATGAGTGTCTCTGGTATATATTGTCCACCATGAATTCCAAATCTTCCCTTTGACATAATATTTTCTCCTCTCATTTCCGTAAACAGTATGCTTGAGCAAAATAAAAACGCCCTTGACAGACTGTTATTGTCTGTCAAGGACGGATAAACTTCACCCGTGGTGCCACCTTGATTCGCAACATGTATTGCGCACTCTGCGGAGTACTAACATACCCCCAACTACTAACGTAAGTTATCACGTCGCGGAATACTTGGCTTTATGCCTTTGACCGCGCCCTCAGCGACCCATTATAATAAGCAGTTACGATCAGGCTCTCAGCTCTCCCGACTCTCTGTGCGTTCTTTTCTTATTTTTACTCTCGCCTCAACGGTTTTATTCACTTATTTACATTTATATTTTATCATCATTACAGTTTCATGTCAAGTGAAATAGTTATTATTTTTTGCTATACTAATCAATTATTGAATTTTCTTATTATTGATATTATCTCACTTATTTTATTTCCATCTTTTACACCGTTTGTTTCAACACCGGAACTTATATCCACTGCCCATGGGTTAAGTGTTTTCAAGATAATCTCTATATTTTTAGCATTTATTCCACCTGCAAGAATATACTCTTTCCCAAGATTTTTAATCAGGCTATGATCAAACGATACTCCATATCCAAGACCTCCGTCAAGTAGAATCCTATCGGCTTTTGTTATCTTAGCGGCAAGAATATCCGCATGTGTTTTTACTATAAATGATTTCCAGATCTCTGCATTTGTTTCTTGACGAAGGCGTGTGATGTAGTCTTCACTTTCGTGTCCATGGAGTTGTATAACATCTATCGCTCCACTGTTTGCAATCTTTGCAACTTCATTAAGATCATTATCAACAAAAACTCCTACCGTTTTTATCTTTGCGTCAATCTGCTCTCGGAGTTCTTTTGCACGCTGTGGAGTAATGTTTCTGCGACTCTTGGGATAATTTATTATAAATCCTGCATAGTCCGGTAAACTCGTATTTATATATTCGGTATCAGTATCTCTTGAAATACCGCATATTTTTATTCTATTTTGCATACTTCTTTAACTCCGAAATGAATTCCTTTTTATTCTCACAACGCATCAATGCTTCGCCTATTAAAAGTGCGTTTGCACCGCTTTCAAACAATGCTTTTCCGCTTTCCACTGTCGTTATGCCGCTTTCTGCAACGAATATCCTATCCTCCGGAATATACTTTCTCATTGATAACGAATTTGATGTATCAACAGAAAAGTTTTTTAGATTTCTGTTGTTTACTCCAATTACACGTGCACCCACATTTACCGCCATTTCAATCTCGTACTTATCGTGAGTTTCAACAAGTGCGGTTAAACCAAGATTATCGCATATTTCTAGATAATTTGACAATTCTTTTTCTCCAAGAATTGCACATATCAGCAATACAGCATCTGCACCCATTGTTTTCGCTTGATATATCTGATATTCATCAACCGTAAAATCTTTTCGCAACATTGGGATTTTTACCGTACTGCGTATTTCACGAAAAATCTTATCGGATCCTAAAAACCATTTCGGTTCGGTTAAACAAGATATACAGTCTGCACCGCTTGATTCATACTCATGAGCTACTTCTATATACGGAAAATCCTTGCTTATAATTCCTTTTGACGGTGACGCTTTTTTTACTTCGCATATCACGCAATGTCCTTGTCTTAATTTTTCTTCAAAACGAAAGCTACCTTTTGGCATGGAATTTGCCTGTCTTTTCATTTCTTCTTGCGGTACTGTTTTTTTATCCTCACTGACACGTTTCTGCGCATAAGCTGCAAGTTCGTCTAGTATCATAAAAGCCTCCTCATCTGTTCGTTGCTGCAATAAACTCCTCCAGCTTTGCATATGCCTTGCCTGAATCTATCAATTCCGCTGCAAGAGTGATACCGTCCTTAAAGCTTTGTGCTTTTCCTCCAATATATAATGATGCACCTGCATTTAATAGCACTGCGTTTTTCTTTGGTCCTTTCTCACCACGTAAAATTGCTCTTGTTATCTCTGCATTTTCAGAAGGTGAGCCACCTGTCAATTCGTTCTTTTCACAGCGTTCAAATCCAAAATCCTCCGGAGTAATCACATATGTTTTATACCAGCCATCATTTAATTCACATATAGTTGTCGCAGAACTTAATGATATTTCGTCAAGCTTATCCTGACCATAAACTACCATTCCACGTTTTACGCCAAGACTTGCTAATACCTGAGCCAATGGCTCAACAAGGTATTCATCATATACTCCCAGCAACTGCATTGAGGGTGATGCAGGGTTTGTAAGAGGTCCAAGAATATTAAATACAGTTCTGAATCCCAGCTCCTTTCTTATTGCGCCAACATACTTCATAGATGAATGATATCTCTGTGCAAAGAAAAAACAAATTCCTACTTCTTTCAATAGTTCAACACACTTCTCCGGACTTTGCTGAATGTTTACTCCTAATGCCTCAAGACAATCTGCTGTTCCACATTTTGACGATGCCGCTCTGTTGCCATGCTTTGCAACCTTCATACCTCCTGCTGCTGCAACTATCGCAGAGGTTGTAGATATGTTAAAGCTATTTGCATTGTCACCGCCGGTTCCAACTATCTCAAAAACGTCCATACCTGTATTGACCTTTTCTGCATGGTCACGCATAGCAGCAGCACATCCTGCAATTTCATCTTTCGTTTCAGCACGTGCACTTTTTGTTGATAATGCAGAAAGAAATGCTGCATTTTGCGTAGGAGTGGTTTCACCGCTCATTATCTCATTCATTACAGAATATGCCTCATTGTATGTTAAGTCTTCTTTGTTTACAATCTTAACTATTGCTTCTTTAATCATTTTTTTCTACCTCCAAGAAATTCTTTATTATTGTTCCGCCATTTGGTGTTAGTATCGATTCCGGGTGAAACTGCAATCCGTATATATTATACTCTTTGTGCCTGACTGCCATTATTTCTCCATCGTCTGTTTCTGAGAGTATCTCAAGTTCATTTGGAAACCCTTCTTTCAATGCTGCAAGTGAATGGTATCTTGCTACCTGTATTTTTGACGGTATATCACGGAATATCCGGTCGTCATTTACGCTTATTACCGAAGATTTTCCATGACAGAGTTTTTTCGCATGCGATACCGTTGCGCCATATGCCTCACATATTGCTTGATGTCCCAAACATATCCCCAGTATCGGATATTTACTGCCAAGTTTTTTTACAACTTCAATACATACTCCTGCATCAGACGGTTTTCCAGGACCAGGTGATATTATTATCTGTGAGGGTTTAAGTCGATCTATCTCCTCCACTGTTAGTTCATCGTTTCTGATTACCTTTATATCAGGATTGTATTTCCCTAAAAGTTGATATACATTATAGGAAAAACTATCGTAATTGTCTATTAACAGTATCATTCTTTACCTCCGTTTACTCTTAACATGAAGTCTGCTCCAAAGCTTCTGTGACCGCCTTAGCTTTGTTAATGCACTCCCTATACTCGTTTTGCGGAATCGAATCTGCTACTATACCTGCACCTGAACGTACAAAAACTTTACCGTTCTTTTTGAATGCAAGACGAATTGCTATACACGTATCCATCTCTCCTGTAAATGCAAGATAGCCTATCGCTCCACCATATATTCCTCTTTTGTTATTTTCAAGCTCGTTTATTATCTGGCATGCCTTTATTTTTGGTGCACCTGAAAGTGTTCCAGCCGGAAGAACTGATCCTATCGCATCAAGTGCATCACAATCTGATCTTAAACGTCCGCTGACAGCTGACCCAATATGCATTACATGAGAATAGCGTTCAATTTCCATGTATCTATCAACATTTACACTGCCAAATTCTGATATTCTGCCAAGATCATTTCTTCCAAGATCAACAAGCATATTGTGTTCTGCAAGCTCCTTTTCGTCTGCCAACAATTCAATTTCCAGTGCTTTATCTTCTTCGTCTGTTTTGCCACGCGGTCGTGTACCTGCAAGAGGATACGTTCTAACCACGCCGTTTGAATATTCTACAAGAGTTTCAGGTGATGCTCCGGCTATTTCTGCTGTCTCGCTTGAAAAATAAAACATATATGGCGAAGGATTCGTTTCCCTAAGTCTTAAATATGTCGGAAACAGGCTGCCTTCAAATGATGCAGATAGACGATTTGATAGCACAACCTGAAATATATCACCGTCGTATATTCTTTGTTTTGCTTTATTCACCATATCACAAAATGCTGTTTCATCAAATAACGGCTTTAGCGGTTCAAGCAGCTTTCCACATTGTGTTTTCTTTGCTTCACCGTTACGAATAAGGTCTTTCATTGCTCGAAGAGTATGTAATGCTTTGTTAAAGCTTTCGTCAAGGTCATCTGCACATACATTTGCAATATACATTATTTCATTTTTCATATTGTCAAGTACTATAACCTTATCAAATAACATCAAATCTACATCACAGAACTTTTCCTCGTCTTCTGCACTATACCTAAGCTTAGGTTCGCTATAACTTAAATAATCAAATGAAAAATAACCAACAAATCCTCCAGTAAACGGCGGCATACCGTCAATCTTCGGTGATCTTTTTTCTTTGAGTAATTTTCTGATTTGTTCAGGTACATTTGCGTTTTCTATGGTAAACACCGTTCCGCTTTTTACTCTTACTGTACCGGAAGTACATGTGAATTCCAGAGTAGGATCATAACCAAAAAACGTATATCGTCCACGTTCGCTCTTTTCAGCCGAATCAAGGATAAAAACATGACTACTGACATTTCGTAGAATATGATAGATCTCATCTTCGTTCTTCTCACATTTTTCCGTAGTCATAACAGGAACGCATCTATAACCTTCTTGAACATAACTCTCAATCTCTGTTCTGGCTGGATAAATATTCAATTAACAACACCCTTTCTGCTGTCAAGGTAATAAAAAAATCCTTGACAGAACTTAAATTCTGTCAAGGACGGATAAACTTCACCCGTGGTGCCACCTTGATTCACAACTAATAGTTGCGCACTCTGCGGAGTACAATCATACTCCCAGCTACTTACGTAAGCTTTCACGTCGCGGAATACTTGGCAAAAATGCCTTTGACCG
The DNA here is from genome assembly GCA_900315715.1 of uncultured Eubacteriales bacterium. GTDB lineage: Bacteria > Bacillota > Clostridia > Oscillospirales > Acutalibacteraceae > RUG592. The sequence continues at coordinate 580 of ONAH01000047.1, read as the reverse complement.
CGCCCTCAGCGACCCATTATAATAAGCAGTTACTACCCGGCTCTCAGCTTTCCGGACTCTCTGTGAGTTCTTTTCTTATTTTTACTCTCGCCTCAACGGTTTTATTTCTTTGTGTATTCATATTATCACTTTAATAAAAAAAAGTCAATAGTTATTTTGAAATTTTATTATTATCGCAAACTTTAATAGCAGTTTATCTCAATTTAATTCTTTCTAAACACTAAATTCAAATAGTTCTATAACTGTGTCTTTGTAAAAACATCAGTTTATTTCAATACAGAATAATACTGTATCATCTCACAAACAACAATTATAGCAATGAGTCCTTTCAAACTTTCCTAATTGATACATTCTCACATTAGTTTTAATTTTCTGAACATTTCTATACGCTGCTTACCCGCCTGGGATAGATCTGATTCATCCATAAAGAAATGCTTTGATATCAGTTTTGATTTTTGTAAAAATTTTGGTCCTCTTACCAATATTCTATGAAAACTACAAAATACATATAGCCACTGATGTTTATTTAATACCGGATACTTCTCTTGCATATTTTCTAAGGGAAGAAACAGCGTTGCTA
>ONAH01000059.1 GCA_900315715.1 uncultured Eubacteriales bacterium | reverse complement strand
GGCAGGAGTGGACACATCTACATTCCCGAAGTTTGCACTTTGCTCGGCAGGTGCCGATTGGTTTATTTCTCAGGGCAGATTCCAGTATAGTGGAAGTTATGCTCCAAAGGCAGGCGACCTTATTTTCTATTCGTCATATGGGGATATTTATCACGTAGGACTCGTAACAGGCTCAGACGATAGCAATGTTTACTCCATAGAGGGAAACTACTGTGAGGCTGTATATAATGTTAGTTATCCGTTAAGCTACGGCGACATTCTTGGTTACGCAACACCTGATTATACATATTCAGATGGCAGCGCACAGCTTACCGCTCAGAATGAGGAAACAACAAGTGTAGTGTCCGATGATAAAACTAACGATGATGAGGACGAATTTGTAGAAGAAGAGGACGTTGACAGCGAAAACGATGATGAAACTGACAGCAATGTTGAAGAAGTAGTTTCTGAGACAGTAAGTTATGAGGAAGTAGAGTCAAAGGTTGAAGAAGTTACAACTGAGACAGTATCTTCTGAGGAAGAAAAAGTTGAAGTCGAAGAAGATGTAGTGTCCGATACAAACACAAATGATGACAACAATGACAGCGATGTAAAGGAAGACAGCGACAACAATGTCAAGACAGACGATGATACAGTATCATTCAAGCTTGGCGATGTTAACAAAGACGGCAAGATTACAGCAATCGACGCACTTTACATTCAGCGTTATCTGGTTTACGGTTCTAATGTAGACGGTATTTCACTTGTAAGTGCTGACTACAATCAGGATGGTGAAGTAGATCTCAGCGATGCAATAGCAATTCTTGAAATTGCAGCAGGTTTCAAAGCTGAGTAAACCGCAAATGACAGCTTACATAAATAAGCTATCAATGCAGTAACAGACATACAATATTTAATCTAAAACAAAGACGGTACAAGCTGTAAGTTTGTGCCGTTTTTATTTTTGTCTGAAAAGTTGCATAGTTGTATGCAACAACGAAACCATTCGTAAGGGTTGATGTAGGGCAAAATTTTAAGCCTTAAAATACGCTGATTTACGGAGGGTAACGTTATGTATGATAATGGCGGCGGGTTTATTTGTTTGTACAGAAAAATCAGAGAGTGGGGCTGGTACACCGATAAAAATACAAAAATATTGTTTTTGGAACTGCTGTTGACGGCAAATTTTAAGGACGGATATTTTATGGGAGAAGTCATACCCAGAGGAACAGTAGTGACGTCTATAAACAAGCTTTCTCTGAACTCCGGACTTACCGAAAGAGAAACAAGGACAGCTTTGAGCCATTTGAAGAAAACAGGCGAAATTACCGTTCGTGCAACAAGCAAATATTCTATAATAACGCTGAACAATTATGAGAAATATCAAAACGGTAAGGCGGGGTTATAAACAAAAAATCGTGCCGCAAAAGGTTAGAATAATTGATAGGATTTACATTCAGCCGGCAGTCAAATGCCAAACAAGCGACATACTAGTGACACGCAATCGACTTTCAAGCGACAACAATATAATAATGAAACAAATAAAGAAGGAAAAAAGGAAAGAAAGCAAGAATGTATAAGAGCGGGATAACGACTTTTCAACGTGGAAATGTGGAAAACTTTTTTTACCGCAAAAAAAGTCCGCCGTACATTACTGCACAGCGGATAGAGTGTTGATGTAAAAAATTACTTATTTTCAACCAAAGCCTTTGTATCTCTTGCGATAACAAGCTCCTCATTAGTCGGGATAACGAATACTTCGATAGAGGAATCTTCGGCAGAAATCTTTCCGCACTTACCTCTAATCATTTCCTCATTTTTCTCATTATCAAGCTTTACGCCAAGGCAGCTCAGGTAATCGCAGATTGCCTGACGGTGGTGTGACTGATTCTCTCCTAAGCCTGCTGTAAATACCATACCGTCACAGCCGCCTAATGCTACATAGTAACCGCCGATGAACTTAGCGATCTCATATCTGAGAATATCGTGTGCAAGCTGAGCACGCGGGTTACCCTCTTCTGCAGCCTTAGTAACATCTCTGTCGTCTGTTGAGATACCCGATACACCAAGCAGACCTGACTTCTTGTTGAGGAGTGTATCCATCTCAGAAGGGCTGAGGTGCTCTTTTTCCTCAATGAATGTTACAACGGAAGGATCAAGTGTGCCTGTACGCGAACCCATCATAAAGCCGTCAAGCGGAGTAAGTCCCATACTTGTATCTATAACCTTGCCGCCGTCAATAGCTGTGATAGAAGAACCGTTGCCGATGTGGCAAGTGATAAGCTTCAAATCCTTAATGTCTTTGCCCATAAGCTCTGCACACTTACCGCTTACATATCTGTGAGATGTACCGTGGAAACCGTAGCGGCGAATCTGATACTTCTCATAGTACTCATATGGTATCGGGTAGATGAATGCTTTCTCAGGCATTGTTGAGTGGAATGCCGTATCAAATACTACTACTTCGGGAACGTTTTCTCCGAATACTTCGATACAAGCTCTGATTGCCTGAACATGACCTTTGTTGTGGAGAGGCGCAAGCGGAATAAGGCTTTCGATACCCTTGATAACGTCCTCTGTTACGATACATGATTCGCTGAATAATGCGCCGCCCTGCACAATTCTGTGACCGATTGCAGATACTTCGGCAAGGTCTTTGATAACGCCTGTTTCGCTGTCTGTGAGCGCGTCTTTTACCTGCATGAATGCTGCACGGTGGTCGGGCATTTCAACGTTCTTTTCGATAGCTGTACCGTCAGAAGTTTTGTATCCGAAAATACCGTCGATACCTATTCTTTCGCAATTTCCTTTTGCAATTACCTGCTCATTGTCCATATCAATAAGCTGATATTTCAGCGATGAACTTCCTGCATTAATAACTAAAATCTTCAATTTTACATCTCCTTTAAATTTTTCTTGAAACATAACTATTCATATTATATAATATTACAAAGAGCAGAAAATTTCAATATTTTTATATAAATTTTTATTATTCGTTTGTAAAAGGATTATCATATGAATATTTCAGCAACGGTATGTGAGTATAATCCATACCATAACGGACATAAATATCTTGCGGACTGTGCAAAAAGCGGCGGAGATGATTATTTTGTCGGCATTATGAGCGGTAATGTTGTACAGAGGGGTGAGTTTGCTGTTGCGGATAAGTTCCTGCGTGCAAGGGCTGCCGTACTTAGCGGAGTTGACCTAATTATCGAACTGCCGTGTGTTTATTCTCTGTCAAGTGCGGAGGGGTTTGCTTACGGTGCGGTCAAAACTCTTGATTTATGCGGCTGTATAGATAAGCTGTATTTTGGGGCAGAGTGTGAGGATACTGCACTTCTTATGAAAACTTCCGAAGCTGTTTCTTCGTGCAGAGTTTATGAACGAATTAAAGAGCTTTCCTCAAGCGGATACAGTCACCCGCGTGCTGTGCATACTGCTGTTCGGGAAATTTACTCCGATGACTGCGCAGACGTTCTGAGTATGCCGAACAACACTCTTGGCGTAGAATATATTCGCGCGTTAAGCAAGATTTCAAGCCGCATTACGCCTTGTGCCGTACTGAGAAAGGGCGCAGGGCATGACGCTGATACGGCGTGCGGAGAGTATGCCTCTGCGTCGTTTGTCAGGCAGAAGATATTATCGGGCGATACTGCTTACAGAGAATATATTCCGAAAACCGTTTGTGATATAATAGACAAAAGCATTGAAAGCGGAGTGTGCCCCGCACGCTTGCAGAATAATCAGAGAGGGCTTTTGCAGACGCTCAGAACCCTCACTCCCGAAACCCTCAGAGAGATTAACGGCGTTGGCGAAGGCCTTGAAAACAGACTGTATAAAGCTTTCAGGGAGTACTCTGCGATTGATGAAGTAATACAGAGCGTAAAGTGCAAGCGATACACCTACGCAAGACTATGCAGGGTGATAATGTGCGCATATCTTGGCATAACAAAAAGACTTGCAGCGACGCAGCCGCAGTACATCAGGGTGCTTTCTATGAATAAGCGTGGAATAGATGTGCTCAGGGCGATTAACGAAAAATCAAGCTTGCCTGTGATTATATCCCCTGCAAAAGATAAGGGCAAGCTGACAGACGCAGGCAAAGAACTGTTTGACCTTGAATGCAGAGTAACCGACCTGTACGGGCTGTTTACTCCGACAGTGCAAAAGTGCGGCAAGGACTATACGCAGGGAATTTTTTAAGTGTGGAATTGTTATCTTGGAATAACAACTATATTACGGAAAGGAAAACCACTATGGAATACTATGAGAACGAACAAAAGGCGCAAAGAGCGTTTTTGATAAGCGTAGACGACTCAAGTTTTGACGCAGAAAGCTCAATGAATGAACTGTATGCTCTGGCAGAAAGCGCAGGCGCAGAGGTTGTGGGATCGTTTGTACAAAAGCTTGAAAAGCCTGTTTCGGCAACGTATATAGGTTCGGGCAGACTGGAGGAACTCTGCGAAATCTGTTCTGCTCAGGAGATTGACCTGATTATTGCGGACTGTGAGCTTACTCCAAATCAGCTGAGAAATATTGAGGACGAAACAAACGTTAGGGTAATAGACAGAACTATGCTTATACTTGATATTTTTGCGCTGAGGGCGAACTCAAAAGAGGGTAAACTTCAGGTAGAAATCGCACAGCTCAGATATATGCTCCCACGCTTGACAGGTAAGGGCGTACAAATGTCAAGGCTGGGCGGCGGTATTGGTACAAGAGGCCCCGGCGAAACTAAACTTGAAACCGATAAACGCCATATCAGACGCAAAATAGACGCTATACAGGAACAGCTAAATGAGATTGAGCGTCACCGTCAGCAGCTAAGGCGCCGCCGTAAAAAAGACGGTGTGATTACTGTTGCTATCGTGGGATACACCAACGCAGGAAAATCCACTCTTATGAACTATCTGACAGACGCAGGCGTTCTTGAGAAAGATCAGCTCTTTGCAACGCTTGATCCTACATCACGCGCGCTAAAACTGCCTAACGGTGTTACGGTAATGCTGATAGATACGGTAGGACTTGTAAGACGTCTGCCTCATCATCTTGTAAAGGCTTTTCGTTCGACGTTGGAGGAGGCAAGTGAGGCGGATATCATACTCAATGTATGCGACGCTTCAAGCGATGAGGCGTTGCTGCACCTAAACGTTACTAAGGAACTGCTTGAAAGCCTTGGCTGTGCGGATACACCTATCGTGACTGTGTTTAATAAATGTGACCTTGTGGAACAGGGATCGTTTGTTTCTCAAGTGTCGGACGCCGTTCATATCAGTGCAAAAAAAGGCAAAGGAATAGAAAATCTTCTTGCGGCGATAGAAGATAATCTGCCCGTCAGAGTAAAGAGAGTAAACCTTCTTCTTCCGTTTGACAAAGCCGGTATTACCGCACAAATTCGTCAAAGCGCTACGCTTTTATCTGAGGAATATACTCAGGACGGCATACTTATTGAGGCGGTAGTTGACGAAATGCTGTATGCAAGGGTGAGAGAGTATGTATTGAATGTGTAATGCAGAAAGTCGTGTCAACTGTCAGAGCTTAAATAAGTCTGAGAGTATCGCTGTCCTTGTTACCGAAAAAGTATTTTTCAAGCACATCGCTGAAAAGCGTCGTATCGCCGCAGATACTGTCAAACAGCGTCATGCACGCAACAAGCTTGAATGCGTCAACCATTCCGAATATTGACACAAGGTCGTATGCGTCAAGCGACATCAGGGCTTGAGTTATCTCTATGAGCCTTTGTCCAAGGACGGGGTGCGATAAGAACATTTCAGCTTCTTTTTTGCCGTCAAGGGCATAATACTCCGTTACGTCGTCAATCGTGCGTCCTTTGATTTGCGGGAAAACATACCATATCCAGTGGGTGGTTTTTTTGCCGTTTTTTATCTCCGACAGGGCGGTGGCGTATGATGAACAATCAGGTATGTCTCCGGCGTGCCCTGAGAGAAATCGCTGTAACGGTATTTCTTCAAATTCAATATACGCAACATAATATTTTGTGAGTTCATTTTTTGTGAAATATTTTTCTGCATCGTGTGGTGAACGCTCCCTGAGAGTAAACGGAGTGTAGCCGCATTTTAGCATTTGAGCGTTATTGTAGAGGGCAGTCATATCGGGGTAAACGGTTATTTTGCGGACTGTTTTTTCCACATTATTTTCTCTGAATGTTAATAAAACAGTATCGCCTGCTTTAAGTTTTTGACAATCGCTGTCATATAAGCATATCTCCGCTGACTTATAGCCTGCAATAAATGCACGGTATGAGTTTTCGGAGATTTCTATTTTGTAAGTCATTTTATCACTCCTTGTAATTGGTTTTGACGAACATTATATCATATTTTGTAGGCAAGGTCAAGATAAATCTGCTTTAAGAGATAACTTGTATTATACAAGTACGATTTCTTTCTTGTGCGGCAGATAAAAACTAAACATAGCCAAATTTCAACAAATGTATTGTATTAATCTCAAATTTATATTATACTATAAGTTGAACTATTATAATATTAAGGAAAAACCGTCGAAAGGAATACCCAAATGAGTAATTTTTCACACAGAGGATATGCCCAGAGAACAAGCGGTTACAGCCGCCGACGTCATAAAGGCACAGGATTTCGCCAAAAGAAAAAAGGGCCTGCTGCTTTGAAAAAAATTCTTATCGCAGTTGCAGTAATCCTGGTTTGCGGACTTATATTTATATTTGTAAGGTATTTCGGAACGTTTATCAGCTCCTTCAAAAATCAGGAACAACAAAAAGTTCAAACCGCCGATACTCCGGTACAGTCGGAAATTCAAAGCCCGCTTGAAGGGTATTACGATAAGGTCGATAATAAGGTGTTTGTGTCGGACGGTGCGGGTTACCTGATGTTTAAAGGTATCGACAAAACCGCTCTGAATTACGCCGCTGTACTCAACAGTATAGCTTCTTCTATGAGCGACGAAGTAACACTGTACAGTATGGTTATACCGACAAATACAGAATTCGGGCTTGCGGAGAATTTGAGGCAAGGCAGCAACTCCCAAAGATATAATCTTGACCTTATTTCATCGTCGTTGATGTACAATGTCCATAATATAGATATTTACAGCGTACTTGAACAGCATAAGAATGAGTATATCTATTACCGCACAGACCAGAACCTTACCTCACTTGGCGGATATTACGCATACCTTGACTATGTGCAGACCATGAATTCTGTCGAAACAAACGACACGCCTGTATATACGCTTGAGAAGCTTGGAGAAAAGCAGGGCGTTATAAGAAGGTTTGAGGGAGAGCTGCTTCAGAGAACGGTTGACGAAAAAACTCAGCCGCACGGCAATCAGGATTTGTTCAACAATGCGGATATGATTGTATATTATAAACTTCCTGTCCACTACGGATGTTTCAGGGTTGATACCGTAAAGGGAGAGTATATCGAAAAAGACCTTTTCACAGAGGAGGACGTTAAAACGGATCCGCTGAGCGTATTTCCTGCAAGAAACACTGAGTTTATGGTAGCGACAAACCTTGAGAATAATACCGAAGATAAGCTGCTTATCGTCAAAGACCATGCCGCTGAGCCAGTAATCGGGTATCTGATACCGTGTTACAGAGAGGTTCACATTGTAGACGCAGAGCTTTACAAGGGCGGTATTACTGAATATATCAGAGATAATAAAATAACGGACGTTCTTGTCATAAACGGCATTGACGACGCAAATAATACGCTGTATTGTCAGAGATTGAGGGATTTGTTTGACAGTAGTATCACAGATTAATAAATACGGAAATAACAGTACGGGGGGTGACAGTATGCTCGGCAAGAAGATTGACGTACATATTGTGTCATATATTCCGTCGGCGGGGTTGTACAGGGGGTTTTTCCTCTGGGGTACGCACAGGAGAAGTGTGTATCTGCTGTGCCACGATAAGCCGTCGGATACGGTTCACTCCACCATTATTGCAATAGCACAGCTAAAGGGTACTTCTCAGACTAAGCTTATCGCTGCGCCTGAGGGACAGATTTATTATGAACCGCTGATAAAAAAACGCCTGAAACGTATGAGGAGTTTTCGGGTTGTAAGGGTGAGCTGTCTTTACGAAAAATCATGCGGTGCGCTGGTGTTTTACAGAGCGCCTGAGGAAATCAAAGTTCTGCTTGTTAAAAACAAGAACGGCAGGTATTGGTCGTTCCCGAAAGGTCATGTGGAGCTTGGCGAAAACGAAAAGCAGACCGCCTCAAGAGAAATCAAGGAAGAAACCGACCTTGATGTAAAGATACACCCGGGCTTTCGAGAAACAAGCGATTACTGTCCGTTTGGCAAGGTGAGAAAGAGAGTAGTGTTCTTTTTGGCGGAGAGCTTTTCGGACGACGTACATATTCAGGAAAGCGAAATAGACTATTTTATATGGGTATCGTTTGAGCAGGCAAGGCAGATGTGCAGTTACGAAAACGATTTGCGTGTAATTGACAAAGCTGAGCGTTATCTTGGCGGAATGCCTGTTGCGTGAGGTGAGAGATGATGGCAGAGATAACACCCGAAGAGCGTGCCGCAATGGCGGTAGAGGCTCTGAAAAAAGAATATCCCGACGCTATATGTTCGCTTGTTTATACGGATCCGTTTCAGCTGCTTGTGGCGACAAGGCTTGCCGCTCAGTGTACGGACGCAAGAGTAAATATGGTTACGCCTGCGTTGTTTGAGAAGTTTCCGACTGCAAAGGCTTGTGCGCAAGCCGACGTGGAGCAGGTTGAGGAGCTTATCAAGAGCTGCGGACTGTACAAGACGAAGGCAAGGGATATTGTGCAGATGTCAAAGCAGATTACGGAGTGTTTTAACGGAGTAGTTCCGGATACGATAGAAAACCTTACCACGCTGTCGGGCATTGGCAGAAAAACCGCTAATCTTGTGGTGGGGGATATTTACGGCAAGCCGGCGGTAGTGGTGGATACGCATTGTATCAGGATAACGTCAAGGCTTGGGTTTCACAATATCAAGGACGCTAAGAAAATAGAGTTTATTTTGAGAGATGTTCTTGAACCGACTGAGTCAAACGATTTTTGTCACAGACTTGTGCTTCACGGCAGAGCCGTATGTACCGCAAGAAATCCTAAGTGCGGTCAGTGCTGTATGAGGGAGTTCTGTGAGTTTGCGCTGGGCGATACCGATAATACAACTAATAATGATTAAACTCTCCCTTTGTCACAAGGGGGAGTTCTGTTTTTGTATGTTTCTCTTGTTAAGTATAAGAAACAAGGAGAAATGGTGAATAGTGAATAATGAATAGTGAATAGTGAATAATGAATAGTGAATGTAGAGTATAGAATGTTGAGTATAGAATGATGAGTATAGAATGGTGAGTATAGAATGATGAGTATAGAATGTTGAGTGTAGAATGATGAGTATAGAATGTTGAGTATAGAATGTTGAGTATAGAATGTTGAGTATAGAATGATGAGTATAAAATGGTGAGTATAGAATGATGAGTATAGAATGGTGAGTATAGAATGATGAGTATAGAATGGTGAGTATAGAATGATGAGTATAAAATGGTGAATGTAGAATATATAATTTTTAGTAGTGAATACAGAGTAGTGAATAAAAATTTCTGTATGGTCATTATAACCAAAAACGCAAACTCCGTTCCGTATCATTTTAACAATCAAAATGAAAAGATGTCCTTGAAATATATGGTTTTTTGTGGTAACATATAAAAGTGTTAAAACAAGTTATAATAAGTTATAAAGAGTAAAAATAAGTTATCAAGGGAAAGGAGATTGCTGATTATGTGCGGTATATGCGGATTTACGGGAAACATCGAAAAACGCAGTGAGATACTCCATAATATGGCGGACGTCATCACTCACAGAGGCCCTGACAGCGACGGCTACTATACTAACGATAAGATTTCTATGGGATTTCGCCGCCTGAGTATTATCGACCTCGACGGTGGCAGTCAGCCTATTTATAATAAAGACAAAAGTATGGTGCTTACCTTTAACGGTGAGATTTACAACTATAAAATTCTGAGAAAAGAACTTATCGAAAAAGGTTACGATTTCTATACTCAGACTGACAGTGAGGTTATTTTGCACGGCTTTGAGGAGTGGGGCGAAAAGGTTCTTGACAGGCTCAGAGGTATGTTCGGTTTTGCTATCTATAACAGTAAGGACGGCTCTCTGTTTATCGCAAGAGATTTCTTCGGAATTAAACCTATGCACTACGCTCAGGTCGGTGAGCACTTTGTTTATGGCTCTGAGATAAAAAGTATTCTCGAATTCCCTCTCTATCAGAAAAAGTTTAACGCTAAAACTCTCGATAATTATTTGTCTTTCCAGTATGCACTCCCTCCGGAAACTTTCTTTGAGGGTATTTATTGCCTGCTGCCCGGACATTTCCTCTGGTACAAGGACGGCAAGGTTTCTACTCAGAGATATTGGGAGGCTACGTTCGATCCGAACGATGACCTTACTGAGGACGAAGCCGTTGATAATATTGAGAAGGCTTTTGAGGAGTCCGTAAACGCTCACAAAATCAGCGACGTTGAGGTTGGCTGTTTCCTCTCAAGCGGCGTTGACAGCAGTTATGTTTCAACATACTTTGCGGATCAGAAAACTTTTACCGTCGGATTTGATTTCGGTGAGAAGTACAATGAGATCGACTGGGCTAAAGGCCTTTCCGAAAAAATCGGCGTTGACCATAAGTATAAAATAATATCATCTGAGGAGTTCTGGGGCAATATTCGCAAGGTTCAGTATCACATGGATCAACCGCTTGCTGATCCTTCCTGTATCGCGTTATACTTTGTTTCTAAGCTTGCAAGCGAATATGTAAAGGTTGTGCTCTCCGGAGAGGGTGCAGACGAACTTTTCGGCGGATATACTATTTACAATGAGATAAACTCACTGAGAGGTTATCAGAAACTGCCGTTGGGACTTAGAAAGTTCTTGGCGGCAATTGTAAGACCTTTGCCGAAGTTTAAGGGCAGAAACTTCCTTCTCAGAGGTGCGTTAAGCGTTGAGGAGCGTTTCATCGGCAATGCGTTTATGTTCAACAAGGCTGAGAAACAGAAAATACTCAAAGATACTTCTATCGCACACGAACCTCAGGAATATACTAAAAAGTATTACGACCGTGTGAGCGACTACGACGATATCACAAAAATGCAGTACCTTGATATTAACACTTGGATGGTTGGAGATATTCTCCTCAAAGCCGACAGAATGTCTATGGCGAATTCCCTTGAGCTGAGAGTACCGTTCCTTGACAAAGAGGTGTTCTCCGTTGCAAGAACTATCCCGTATAAGCTCAGAGTGAACAGCGAAAATACTAAGTATGCTATGCGTAAAGCGGCACTTAGACATATGCCAAAGGCTTCCGCTGAAAAGAAAAAACTTGGTTTCCCTGTTCCTACAAGAGTTTGGCTCAAGGACGAAAAGTATTACAATATCGTTAAAGAAATGTTTAACTCCGACACCGCAAAGATGTTCTTTAACAGTGAGGAGATTATTAAGTTCCTTGATGACCACTATAACGGAAAAGAAGATAACAGCCGTAAAGTATGGACGGTTTATATCTTCCTTGTATGGTATGAAATATATTTCTCAAGCGACAAGGTTACCGCCCCTGAGGGGTTTGAACCACCGAAAAATTGATTTATCAAAAAACTCCCCTGTGTTTTGTTTGTACGGGGGAGTTTTTGAGTGCGAAGTTGTAAGAGCAAATAGGGTATAATTTTCTTGCGAAAAAACAAAAAAAGTTGAAATCTTCTAAAAAAATATAGCGAAAATTCAAAATCTCATAATAATTATGGTGTAGAATTGTATTAAAATAATATTGGAGAACTGTGCAATTTCTGTGTTAACAGTGAAAAATGGCCATTTTGGGACGGCTTTTTTCGTGTTTGGACGAAAATTTTTGGAAAAATCAATATTTTTATCGTGAAACTGTTGCATTTTATTTCAAAATTGTGTATCATTAAATACAATAATAGGTTGTTTTGCACATTGTTTATTACAATATTGAAACCATTAACTAAATTATTTTTGCAGACGTGTTCTATATTAAATTTTGAGAAAAAGAGGGATCAACTTATGTCAAACAGACTGTTTCAGGGTGTTATTCATCAGATGAGAGATGCTATCGACAGAACTATCGGCGTTATTGACGAAACTTCCGTCGTTATCGCCTGCAGCGAACTTGGAAGAATTGGCGAAGTGAACGACAGCATTACTTCGGAAACACTTGGGTCATCTGCTCCGTTCGTTATTAACGGCCATACTTTTAAAGCGTTCGGCACAAATTCCCGCTCGGAATATGCTGTGTTTGTTCAGGGAAGCGATGATATTGCTCAGAAATATGCTCAGCTTCTTGCGGTATCGCTTAGCAGTATTAAGCAGTATTATGACGAAAAGTACGATAGAGGCAACTTTATTAAAAACGTTATTCTTGACAATATTCTCCCCGGAGATATCTATCTAAAGGCAAGAGAACTGAGATTCAGCTCAGAGGTAACAAGAGTTTGTATGCTTATTAAAATTACTTCTAAGACTGATGTATCTGCTTACGACGTTATTCAGAACCTTTTCCCGGATAAGTCAAAGGATTTTGTTATCAATATCAATGAGAACGATATCGCTCTTGTAAAAGAGGTTAAGTCGGGTATCGACTCAAAGGATCTTGAAAAGCTTGCAAGCTCCATTGTGGATACTTTGTCAAGTGAGTTCTATACACATTGTGTTGTCGGTATAGGTACTGCTGTTGTGGGCGTTAAGGAACTTGCTCATTCGTTCAAGGAGGCTCAGGTCGCTTTAGAGGTTGGCAAGGTGTTCGATACTGAGCGTACTATCGCAAGCTACGATAACCTGGGTATCGCAAGACTTGTTTATCAGCTTCCTACAACTTTGTGTGAGATGTTCTTAAACGAAGTGTTCAAGAAGGGTTCGATTGAATCGCTGGATCAGGAAACTTTGTTCACGATTCAAAAGTTCTTTGAGAATAACTTGAACGTTTCTGAAACTTCAAGAAAGCTGTTTGTTCACAGAAACACACTTGTTTATAGACTTGAAAAAATTAAAAAGCTTACGGGACTTGATTTGAGAGAGTTTGAGGACGCTATCGTGTTTAAGGTAGCTCTGATGGTTAAAAAGTATCTTACAGCTAATCCTGTTAAGTATTAATACGGAACTTCGGGGAGTATGATAGGAGAGTATGAGGGCTTTCCTAAAAATTTCGTATGATACTCCCCTTTTGGTTTGTGTTTTTAGAAAGGCAAATTTTTATGATTCAATTCAAAGATGTATCAAAGACCTACCCCAACGGAACAGAGGCTCTCAGCCATGTCAATATTAGTATTGAAAAAGGTGAGTTCGTCTTTATAGTGGGAGCGTCAGGTGCGGGCAAGAGTACGTTCCTTAAGCTCATTATGAAGGAGGAGCAGCCTACCGAGGGAGAAATCTTTGTAAACGGCATAAATACTACTACAATGAAACGGCGTAAAGTGCCATATCTGAGACGTACAATGGGTATCGTGTTCCAGGACTTCCGTCTTATCGACAAGATGACGGTGTTCGATAATGTGGCATTTGCCATGAGAGTAATTGGAGCAAGACCTAAAGCAGTAAAGAAAAGAGTTTTGTATATTCTGGGACTTGTGGGACTCAAAGACAAAGCTAAGTGCCGCCCTGCCGAATTGTCAGGCGGTGAGCAGCAAAGAGTAAGTTTAGCAAGAGCGTTGGTAAATAATCCGTCTATAATAATAGCCGATGAGCCCACAGGTAATATCGATCCGGAAATGTCGTTTGAGATAATCGAACTTCTCAACGAAATAAATAAACAGGGTACAACAATTATCGTTGTAACGCATGAACATGAACTTGTGCATAAGTTTAAAAACAGAGTAATAGAGATAAACGGCGGTAAGGTAACGGCAGACAGCGGTGCTGTTACGGAGAAAACAAATGTTCCGATTGCTATTGCAGAACAAGACCTTGCCGTTATCCCAGAGGAAATAGCAGAGGAAATCTCAGACGTTTCGGTCGATGAACTGAACGAAGAGGTCCTTAAGGCGATCACGGAAGGGGAGGCTGATGACGAATGAAAGGTATCGGCTACCTTGTGAAAGAGGGATTTAAAAGTGTATGGAACAACCGTATGATGTCGCTTGCGTCAATAGGCGTGTTGGTGTCGTGTTTGCTGATGACGGGACTTGCGGTGCTCTTGTCGCTTAACGTGACAAGTGTCGTTAACTCCGTGGGCAAGGACAATAAGGTTACGGTGTTCCTTAATGACAATGTAAATGAGCTTCAGGCAGTTATGGAGATAGGCGCTGAACTTAGAAATATAGAGAATGTTTCGGAATGTGAGTTCTACTCTAAAGACGAAGCTATTAAGGAACTTGAGGAGGAACTGGGTAACCTGTTTGATGAACTTCAGGGCGAAAATAACCCTTTGCCTCATGCGTTCCACATAACAATGGAGGATCTCTCAAAGTATGACGAAACAGTCGAAAAAATTGTGAATACTCAGGGCGTTTATAAGGTGTCCGACAGAAGCGACGTCGCAAGCAAACTTACAAGCCTTAACGAACTTGTAACTCAGATAGGACTTTGGATAGTTATTGTACTTGCACTTATCTCCCTGTTTATTATTAGTAATTCGATCAGAATGACTATGTATTCAAGAAGGTTTGAGATAAGCATTATGAAGTCTGTCGGAGCTACTAACTGGTTTATCAGAGTCCCGTTTATTATCGAAGGTGAGGTTTTGGGACTTATTGCAGGATTATTGTCTTCCGGAATTATAGCGTTCCTGTATAATGGTATGATAGTTGCTGTGCAATATATAATTCCGTTCTCAAAGATTAATTACTCCGATGTTGCATTCCCGATGACGCTGTCGTTTATTTTACTGGGAGTAGTTATCGGTGCGATTGGCGCCGGAATTTCTATTGGACGCTACCTGAAAATGGAGGGAGGAGAGATTCTTGGCTGGTAAGCTTATACCAAAAATCGCAGCGGGCTGTCTTACACTTGTTGTAATAGGCTGCCTGAGTGCGCTGATAGGCTCTGCCGATACTCTCTCGGACTATGAGAAAAAACAAAAGGAGCTTGATAGGCAAGCGGCGGAGTATCAGGCTGTGATAGATCAGACCGCAAGCGATATTGCAAAACAGGAGGAGTATCAGGAGGCTTTGCGTAAAAAAATTACCGTGCTCAATCAGCAAATATATGACGGACGTACGGAAATTGATCGCCTGGGTAATGAAATACAATCCCTGCAGAACGATATCAAGGATTCATCCGATAAAATCTCTCAGCGTATTACGGGACTTAAACAAAGAGTGAAAGTTCTGTATATTTCGGGAGAAACTACTTCTCTTGAAATAATTCTTGGCGCAAAGAGTTTTGAGGATTTTATTGATAAGGTTGAACTTGTAGCGTATATGTCTAATTCGGACAGAAAGCTGATAGACAAGCTGCAAAATGATATTGATGTTATAAATAAAAAGAAGAGTATGCTTGATGATTCAAAGAAACAGCTTGAGGAGGAACAGAAAAAGCTTGGCGCCAGACAAGCGGAGATCTCTCAGCTTATGGATGAGAATCAGGCGCTGCTCAAAAATCTCTACGAAAGCAACGCAGGCGCACAGGATCATCTTGATGAAACCAATGCGGAGCGTAAGGCGGTAGAAGATCAGATTAAAGCGTACTACGCAGACAAAGCGGCTCAGGAAAAAAATGCCAAGCTGAGAAGTGAGGCGGAAGCAAAACTTGCAGCAAGCAGAAAAGCAGCTCAGTCGTCATCTAAGACGCAGAGTACAACACAGGCTGTGAGCAGCAGTACGTCGACTGCAGCGTCGTCCGTTACAACAAGCCGCTATCAGGAAACTACTACATCTATTCATGAAGTAGATGAGGATTCCGAAAGCAAATATACATCGTACTATGAACAGCCTGAGGAACCGGAGGATTCAGATGAGATTGATGAGCCTTCATCTGCTCCCGAACCCGAATCTTCAGAAACGATTTCGTCAAGGGCTGAGATTACGTCCTCACAGCAGACTCAGCCGGTTGTATCATCGGGATATGTCTGGCCTACACCCGGACATTATTACCTGACTTCCGAATGGAATGAGGACAGAGATACTTATAACCACGGTGCGATTGATATTGCTGACGGGTCTATTATGAATGCCGAAATTGTTGCGGCAGAGTCGGGTACCGTCGTGCTGTCAAACAATGACTGCGAACATAACTACGGTAAGGACGGCAGCTGCGGCTGCGGAGGCGGTTACGGCAATTACATTATGATCGACCACGGCGACGGTAAAGCTACGCTGTATGGTCATATGACGTCTTTGACGGTAACAACCGGAGATTATGTTCAGAAGGGACAGTTGATCGGTTATGTCGGTTCGACAGGGTGGTCAACCGGCGCTCATCTGCATTTTGAAACAAGATTGTACGGCGAAAAGTATAACCCAATGACTGAGTATCCCAATATGTAAATTATATATATAATAAATTTGAGGAGTGACATTTTCAGATGATGAGAAAAAAGACTACTTTCGGTTTTGCGCTGACGTGTGTTCTGGTAGCGGCGGCTATCGCATTTACGGCAGGATTCCTTATTGCCGGCAATAAGGTTAAAAGTGTAACTGAAACTACGGCTGCTGCTAATGCCGGCAGTGCGCTTGTTGATGAGGTTTCTAAGATTATTAAGGATAATTACCTTGGTACTATCAATCAGAATGACCTTACTGCCGGTATGTGCAAAGGTTATGTTGAGGGACTTGGCGACGGCGCTGTTAAGTACCTTACCGCTGAGGAGTACGCTAACTACAACAAAGGTACTTCGGGCGAAACTATCATTTACAAAAACTTCGGCAAGGGTATCGGCTATATGCAGTTCCTGGAATTTTCCGATAGCACTAAGACTTCTTTTACAAACGCTCTTAACGATTTCAGCAAGTCAACTCTTGCTAAGGTGAATATGCTTGTGCTTGATCTGAGAAACTGCACAACAGGCGATATCGATACAGTTGCCGCTTTGCTTGATGTTATGCTGCCTGAGGGCGAAACAATCGCAGGTATCGACAAGAACGGCAACAGAACCGTTCTCTATACATCGGATCAGAGTGAAATTGATTACGATATTGCAGTTCTTGTAAACGGTAAAACTGCCGGCGTTGCAGAAATATTTGCGTCAACTTTGAGCGCTTACGGCAAGGCTATTATCGTAGGTACAACAACTAAGGGCGATTGTGCAAGGTCTGAGGTGTTCCCGCTGTCTAACGGCGACTATGTTCTTATTCCGAATATGTACTATGTTACAAAAGGCCAGCAGACTTATGCAAGTACGGGTGTTGTTCCGTCCAATGTTATTGAGATGAGCGCAGCAGATCAGAAGTTGTTTGATGAGGGTTCGCTTGACATAGCTGTTGATACTCAGTTCCTGGGCGCAGTAAGAGCGCTTGGCGTTAATGATATTGTAATGCCGAACAGCTCCGATACAGACTCAGACAAGAAGTCAAGTGATACCGATTCAGCTGCTAAAAACGGAAGCGATAACGACAGCGATAGCGACAG
>ONAH01000200.1 GCA_900315715.1 uncultured Eubacteriales bacterium | reverse complement strand
ATCTTACCGTAGAGATAGATAACGGCAAAGCGGTATCTGTTGTCGGCAACGGCTGTGCCGTGGGTAAAAGATATGCCGAAACAGAGGTTTCTTGTCCCACAAGAATGGTGACCTCAACCGCAAAAACCGCAGACGGCATACCCGTTCCGGTAAAAACACGCACGCCCGTACCTAAGGATAAGATCTTCGACGTGTTAGCTGCTATCAAGAGCGCAACCGTAACACTGCCGATTGCAGTCGGCGATGTGGTAGTCGAAAACGCCGCAGGAACGGGAGTTGAGATAGTCGCAACCGCAAGCAAGGCATGATTTTGAAGACGTTAGACAGTTATAAGTTCGGGAACCCTGCTCAAATCTGATTGTATTGCGTTTTTTGCGGGATTTTCTACGGAATAGATCTTAGAAATTAATCAATTTGATTTCCACGGCTACACTTTGATTTTTATTTCCGTTAAAATGTTGACAAACAATATCATAAGAAAATCCGTCCGTCGTGGTTTTTTAATAACAGAATTTGCCTCCCAAAAATTGCTTTAAGCTGCGGTTTTTGAGAGGCTGTTTTATTTCCGTCGTGTTTTACGACAAAGTAAAAACTTTTCCATATTTATGTTTTTGGGTTTATTGTGAACATACATAAAAATAAGGGAAGATGATTTACAGTAAAAATCGTTAAAGTACATATAACAGTACTTAAATTATGATATAATAATTATTATAGGAAAAAATACAATAATCATTAATGCACGCTAAAAACATAAGAGAAATTTTCAACAAAATCTATCAAATAATCAATATGTTCTAAAAGTAAGGAGATGTACATTTATGGAAAAGATATATGGCAGCAGATCATTTGACGAAGGAAATACGGTACCCGTTCCAATTCCTGCAGACATGTATCCTGCCGTACCCGTTATTACCGAACCCACATTTGACCGTTATGTTTCATTTGACGTTGAAACAACCGGTTTAAGTCCGTATACAGACAGTCTTATCGAAATCGGCGCTATCAGAGTTGTAAACGGTGTTATAGATGAATCCGGAAAGTTTATTTTCAGCGAACTTGTCAAACCGTACAAAAAGTGTATCCCTGAAATTGTAGAACATATTACCGGAATTACTAACGAAGATGTGACAGATAAACGGCAAATGTGGGAGGTCGTCACAGATTTCCTTGATTTTGTTGGCGACGACGTCCTGCTTGGGTTTAACAGTGTGAGGTTTGACATAAAGTTTATTATACGTGCGGCAAGATATGCGGGTATTATCATTCACAACCCTGTCTTTGATGTGATGAAATATGCCACACACCTCAAAGTATCACCAAAAGGCAAAAAAGTTCCGTCGCTTGCCGATTTGTCCGAATATTACAAAATCAAAAACCCCTCTGCGCACAGAGCTTATGCCGATGCCATTACTACCGCCAGAGTATTTGAAAAACTAAAGTTAGAGAATAACAGATAATACATATAACAAATACAAGTCAGGAGTTTTTTATTATGTACTTTGATAACGATAAACATGAGTTAGATGTAGAATATCTTAGAAGTGATTTAATGGACTATTTCGGTACAGCGGCATTTTCGGTCGCACCGATCGCTTTGTCCGAAGTTGCGCACGTTGAAAATGCAGACAAAAATGAGCTTGTTAAGATCGCACGGGAGTGTGGTTTTGACATGAAGAAGTATTGTAAATAAAATCCTTTCACAATTTTACCTTTCAAAACGCTACGTTAAAACGAAAGTTTCACTTATCTTTTACCTTCGCAAAAAACCAGACAATATGAAAATTATTTTTATAATAATAATCGGCTGTTATATTCACGCTTTCAAAAAAATCGGAGCCCTCCGAAGAGAGCCCCGATTTGTCTTTTTTTATCCTTATTAGCTATCCACAAGGATTATGAATGTATTTTTACAAATCAATTTTCTCAAAGTTTGCACATGCTTTTTTATATGACAAACCTGTCAACACTATATAAAGCACTACTCCTACTATCAGTAATGACAGCTGCAGAACAATACTGTCAAACCCAAAAGCGTTTAACGCCTCAAGTCCCGGGAAATGATGCAGAGCCTCAGCAACACCCACCAATAAAAAGCATACTATGATATATGTTACGAAAGGTTTCGAAAACTTATACGCTGTCTTGAAAAATCCGCCGACAAAAATACAGTTGAACAATCCAAAGATCAGCAATACCATTCCAAGAAAAAACAGATTTGCGTTCATCAGAGGATTTTCACGGTATGTTTGTGATTCAGAGAGTACCGTCATTCGAATGATCGTCAGTACCGCCATCACAAAAAATCCCGACAGTTCTATAAACATAGAAAACAGATATTTTCCCTTGACCACATCACGCTTTGCAACAGGCAGTAATGCGGAATAAACTATATCGTTTGCCTCCCTTGCACTTTGGAATGTCTGAAAAATGCCAAGCGTAATAAAAAACACTCCGCATAGAATCGGATATCCCGGAATAAGCGTCATTAGGGCAAAGCTTATAAACAAATACGACAGAATAGATGCGCTAAGACGCATTTCTTTTTTTAAAAGTGCTTTCATACCCTTGCCTCCTTTTCTAATCTCAGGAATATATCCTCAAGCGTTTCTTTATCTTTACCATAGTTTTTCAGAAAATCATTCTTTGAGCAATCAGCTTTAATCTCACCACGACTAATATATACAATATTGTCCGCACATCGCTCAAGATCCGATGTAATGTGCGTCGAAAACAAAATCGTTACACCGTGTTCTTTCAGTGTTGTAAATACCTCAAGCAGCTCATCTCGTGAGAACGGATCTAAACCGCTCGTCGGTTCGTCAAGAATAAGTACCTCCGCTTTGTGCGACAGGGCTAATAGCAGATTGAATTTTACCTTCATTCCTTCAGACAGTTCGATCGGTTTCTTTTTTTCGTCCAGCTTGAACAGTTTCATATATTTTTGGTATGCTTCTTCGTCCCAAGTCGGATAAAACTCTTTCGTAATCTTTACTATATCGCCAATCGCTTTTCTCGGATACCAGCTTATCGTGCCGGTTGAATAGCCTATACGCTGCTTGATTTCTGTTTCATTCTCATATAGCGGTAAACCGAAATACGATATTTCACCACTGTCGGTATGTATCAAATTCAGCATAGACTTGATCGTGGTTGTTTTACCGGCGCCGTTTCGCCCGATAAATCCCGTTATCTTTCCTCCTTCCAGAGAGAAAGAAACATCTTTTAATCTGAATTCCGGATATGTCTTGCAGATTTTTTTGATCTCAACAATTTTCATAGCTGCCTCCTTATTGTATGATTTGTGTGATTATTGTAACATAAAGTTGCGAAGCAATCAACCAACTATTGTTAACACCGGTTGAGTTTTTTTGTTCGTTTTAAGTGCGGATCTTAAATAATACAGCCTTTCTTTAGCTGTACTCAAGCAAATATAAACTTTTGCTATCATCTCCGTTATTATTATACAACATAAAAATTATAATAACAATAGAATACAAACAAATTGCACAATTATTAGTCGAAAGTCGGCATAGACATATCAGATCTTCTTTTCCATTGTAACAATACTACCGGATCATTGCGTAAGACGGGCAATACCGCTTTGAAACATAAAGACAATTTCGCAAGTATTATAACGGTTAACCTTTTGAGGCAAGACTAAACACTTGACAGGCGGCTATGGATAAGCGGCGTTATAAGCAAGAGTTTAAAAAGAAATGCACTCAACTTCTGCTTGAACCGATTGACCGGACAAAAATATTTGTTTGATCGTTACAATATCATTATATTATAGTAGTAACAAAACAACTCCAAACAGGTCCGTTCAAGT